>NZ_JBIVRD010000001.1:437957-561924 GCF_044755565.1 Kitasatospora sp. NPDC092286
GGGGGGGGGGGGGGGGGGGGGGCCGGGGGCGGGGGGTCGTGGGGCCCCCGGGGGGGGGGGCCGGGGGGGGGGGGCGCCCCGCGGGGGGGCCCCACCCCTCCTCCGTGCTGCGGGCTCAGCCGAGCCTGGTCACGTCGCGGACGGCGCCCTTGTCGGCGGAGGTGGCCATCGCGGCGTAGGCGCGCAGGGCCTGGCTGACCTGGCGGTCGCGGTTCTTCGGCCGGTAGCCGCCCTCGGCCTCCAGCTTCAGCCGGCGCTCGTGCAGTTCCTCGAAGGAGACCTCCAGGGAGATCTTCCGGCCGGGGATGTCGATGGCGATGAGGTCGCCGTCCTCGACCAGCGCGATCGCGCCGCCGGACGCGGCCTCCGGGGAGGCGTGGCCGATCGAGAGGCCCGAGGTGCCGCCGGAGAAACGGCCGTCGGTGACCAGGGCGCAGGCCTTGCCGAGGCCGCGGCCCTTCAGGAAGGACGTCGGGTAGAGCATCTCCTGCATGCCCGGGCCGCCCTTGGGGCCCTCGTAGCGGATGACGACGACGTCGCCCTCCTTGACCCGCTTGGCGAGGATCGCCTCGACGGCGTCCTCCTGGGACTCCACCACGACGGCCGGGCCGCTGAACGTCCAGATCGACTCGTCGACGCCGGCGGTCTTCACGATGCAGCCGTCCTCGGCGAGGTTGCCGTACAGCACGGCGAGGCCGCCCTCGACGGAGTAGGCGTGCTCGACGCCGCGGATGCAGCCCCTGGCGGCGTCGGTGTCCAGCGAGTCCCAGCGCTCGGACTGGGAGAAGGCCTCGGCGGAGCGGACGCAGCCGGGGGCCGCGTACCAGAGTTCGACGGCCTCGGCGGACGGGGAGCCGCCGCGGATGTCCCAGGTCTTGAGCCACTCGTCGAGCGAGCCGGAGTGGACGGTGTGCACGTCCTCGTTGAGCAGTCCGCCGCGGTACAGCTCGCCGAGCAGGGCGGGGATGCCGCCGGCCCGGTGGACGTCCTCCATGTAGTACGAGCCGTTGGGCGCGACCTTGGAGAGGCAGGGCACCTTGCGGGAGATCGCGTCGATGGCCCGCATGTCGAAGTCCAGCTCGGCCTCCTGGGCGGCGGCGAGCAGGTGCAGGATGGTGTTGGTCGAGCCGCCCATCGCGATGTCCAGCGCCATGGCGTTCTCGAACGCGGCGCGGGAGGCGACGGAGCGCGGCAGGACGGAGTGGTCGTCCTGCTGGTAGTGCCGGTTGGTGATCTCGACGACCGTCCGGCCGGCGTTCTCGTAGAGGGCCCTGCGGGCGGTGTGGGTGGCGAGGAGCGAGCCGTTGCCGGGCAGCGAGAGGCCGATCGCCTCGGTGAGGCAGTTCATCGAGTTGGCGGTGAACATGCCGGAGCACGAGCCGCAGGTGGGGCAGGCGTTCTCCTCGATGATCGCGATGTCCTCGTCGGAGACGTTCTCGTTGACCGCCTGGGCGATCGCGTCGACCAGGTCGAGCTTGCGCACGGTGCCGTCGACCAGGGTGGCCTTGCCGGCCTCCATCGGGCCGCCGGAGACGAAGACGGTCGGGATGTTGAGGCGCAGCGCGGCCATCAGCATGCCGGGGGTGATCTTGTCGCAGTTGGAGATGCAGATCAGCGCGTCGGCACAGTGGGCGTTGACCATGTACTCGACCGAGTCGGCGATCAGGTCGCGCGAGGGCAGCGAGTAGAGCATGCCGCTGTGGCCCATCGCGATGCCGTCGTCGACGGCGATGGTGTTGAACTCGCGCGGGATGCCGCCCGCCTGCTTGATCGCCTCGGAGACGATCCGGCCCACCGGCTGGAGGTGGGTGTGGCCGGGGACGAACTCGGTGAAGGAGTTGGCGACCGCGATGATCGGCTTGCCGAAGTCCTCGCGGGCTACGCCGGCGGCCCGGAGAAGCGCCCGGGCGCCTGCCATGTTGCGACCGTGGGTGACCGTACGGGACCTCAGCTCGGGCACTGTGCTCCACTCCTTCGGGGCTGCTGGCGGCCCCGCGGGTAGGAGGGTGCGGCGCCGCTGTGGCTATCGAGCCTACGCCCGCCGTCCGGGCGGTGGACGGCGCGTCCGCGATGCGGTCAGGCGTCGCCGCCCGGGGTGATCGCCACCGTGAGGTCCAGCAGGTACGACTCGGTCACCCAGCCGTCGGGGAATTCGGCGAGCAGCGCCTCGCGTTCGACGGCCAGCAGCGGCTCGCGCTCCTCGGGGGCGAGGGCGGCGATGTAGGAATGCGAGGTGAGGTCGGTGATGACGCCCTCGACGGTGATCCGGCGCTCCCAGCGCAGCACGGCGGTGCGGGTCCGCAGGCCGAAGGGGAGCAGCTGATCGGTGACCTCGTTGAGCCGGCCGTACCAGCGGTAGGGCCCGGGCAGCGCGACGGAGAGCCGCTCGCCCATCGCCCGCACCCAGCCGACGCCGCCGTCCCTGACATTCCACCAAGTGGCGAGGGCGCCGCCGGGGCGCAGCACCCGGATCGCCTCGGGGACGGAGCGCTCGGCCACCGTCCAGTGAAAGGCCTGGGCGTAGGTGATCAGGTCGGCGGAGCGGTCGTGGAAGGGCAGCTCGTCACCGGTGCCCTTGACCAGGGGGATCTCCGGGGAGACCGCGTGCAGTCGGGCGGCCATGCCCGGGCTGGGCTCGACGGCCACGACATCGGCACCGCGGGCGGCCAGCAGGCGGGTGGAGATGCCGGTACCGGCGCCGACGTCCAGCACCCGGGCACCCTTGAGGCTGCGGCCGGCCAGGCGCTCCAGCTCGTCGAAGAGCTCGTCGGGGTAGGAGGGCCGGGCGCGGTCGTACTCGGCGGCTACCGAGTCGAAGGACTTGGCGAGGCCCCGATAGTCCTGTTCGCCCGTCATATCCCCTCCAGGGAAACCTGGTTCGTTCGGTCAGCGTACGCGGGAGGGGGTCGCGAGGTGCAAGCGGGTGAAGGCGAGCGCCTCGGCGAGGTCGGCCTCGCGTTCGGCGGGGGAGGCGGAGCGCCGGGTGTTGACCTCCAGCACCACATGGCCGTCGAAGCCGGTCCTGGCCAGGTGTTCCAGCAGTTCGGCGCAGGGCTGCTTGCCGCGGCCGGGGATCAGGTGCTCGTCCTTGCCGGAGCCGCTGCCGTCGGCGAGGTGGATGTGGGCGAGGCGGTCACCCATCCGCTCGACCATGGTGAGGGCGTCGATCCGGGAGGTGGCGGCGTGCGAGAGGTCGATGGTGAAGTGCCGGTACTCCTCCTCGGTGACGTCCCAGCCGGGGGCGTAGGCCAGCATCTCGCGGTCGCGGTAGCGCCAGGGGTACATGTTCTCGACGGCGAAGCGGACGTCGGTCTCGCCCGCCATCCGGTCGATGCCCTCGACGAACTCGCGGGCGTACTGGCGCTGCCAGCGGAACGGCGGGTGGACGACGACGGCGTCGGCGCCGAGCTTCTCGGCCGCCGCCCGGGCCCGGACCAGTTTGGTCCACGGGTCGGTGGTCCAGACCCGCTGGGTGATCAGCAGACAGGGCGCGTGGACGGCCAGGATCGGCATCCGGTGGGCGTCGGAGAGCCGGCGCAGCGCCTCGATGTCCTGGCTGACCGGGTCGTTCCAGACCATCACCTCGACACCGTCGTAGCCCAGCTTCGCGGCCAGTTCGAAGGCGATGGCGGTGCCGGCCGGGTACACCGAGGCGGTGGAGAGGGCGATCCTGGTGTCGGGGATGTGCAGGGCGGGGTGTGGGGGCAGCACCAGGCGGTCGGTGGTGCGCAGCAGCGGGGCGGGGCGGGCCGCGGCCTGCCGGGCGGCCTTGACGGACTTCACCGACTGCACGGCGGCCTTGGCGGCGCCGGCGGCCCGGGCCGTCCGGGTGTCGCGGGGGCTCTTGGCGGCACGGGCGGCGGCCCGTCCGGTGCCGCGGCCGCGTTCCGGGCCGCGTTCGGCGCCGGGGGTCTTCTGGACGGCTTTCTTCGCCGCCGTCTTCGCCGCCGTCTTCACCGCCTGCACGGTCTTCGCGGTCTTGGCGGTCTTCGTCGCCCCGGCCGCCTTGGCGGCCTTGGCCGTCTTGACGCCCTTCACGGCCTTGCCGAGCTTGCGGGCACGGCCGGTGGTCCCGGGTTCGGCGCCGCCCTCGTCCGGGCGGGTGCGGCGCGGGCCGTCCGGCCGCGGCTGCCCGGTTCCGGCAGCGCGGCCCCCCTGCGTCCCGTCCTCGTCCGCTGGTTGCGCCACGGGAGACAGCGTAAGCGGACCGCGCCCGGAACGGAGCCAGGTCCCCCCGCCGGTGCGGGCCGAAGGCCTCAGCCGGCGAGGGCGGGGTGCCGGTCGGTCGGGCTGTCCATGGCGTCCAGGCGGCGCAGGATGATGCCCTCGCGCAGCGCCCACGGACAGATGTCGAGCTCGTCCAGGCCGAAGAGGTCCATCGCGGCGTCGGCGACCAGGGCGCCGGCCAGCAACTGCTTGGCCCGGCCCTCGGAGACGCCGGGGATCTGCGCCCGCTCGGCGACGGTCATCGCGGAGAGCCGGGGCACCCAGGCGGCCAGGCCGCTGCGGGTGAGCCGGCGGTCGGTGTACGGGCCGGCCTCGGCGGGGGCGGCGCCGCTCATCCGGGCGAGCTGCTTGAAGGTCTTGGAGGTGGCGACGGCGTGGTGGGGGGCGCCGAGCCGGGAGATCTCGCCGACCACGCTGGCGATCTCGGCCCGGATGTGGCGTCTGAGCTCGCGCAGGCCGTCCGGGTCGGCGACGTCGCCGGGCAGCCAGCGGGCGGTGAGCCGGCCGGCGCCGAGCGGCAGCGAGCAGGCGATGTCGGGCTGCTCGTCCTGACCGCAGGCGATCTCCAGCGAGCCGCCGCCGATGTCGAGGTTGAGCAGCCGGCCGGAGGACCAGCCGAACCAGCGGCGGACGGCGAGGAAGGTGAGCCGCGCCTCGTCCTGTCCGGAGAGCACCCGCAGTTCGACGCCGGTCTCCTCGGCGACCCGGCGCAGCACCTCCTCGCCGTTGGCCGCCTCGCGGACGGCGGAGGTGGCGAAGGGCAGGATGTCGACGACGCCCTTGTCCTCGGCGACCCGGATGGACGAGGCGACCATGCCGACCAGCCGCTCCACCCCGGCCTCGCTTATCGCCCCCTGCTCGTCGAGGAGTTCGGCGAGCCGCAGCTCGGCCTTGTGGGAGTACGCGGCCAGCGGGGCGGCACCGGGATGGGCGTCCACCACGAGGAAGTGGACCGTGTTGGAACCTACGTCGAGAACACCGAGTCGCATAACTCTCCACGCTACGCGATACGGTGCCGCGCCCACCCGGCCGCGGCGGTATTCGCGCTGGTCCGGGTGGGTCGGTACGGACCCGGCACGGACCCCGGCCGGTCACCGCGCGCGACGGGCCGACGCGGGCGCCGGTGCGGGCGCCGACGGGCCGGCGGCGGGGCTCACAACAGGCCGTCCCAGAGCTGCTCGACGATGACGGCCCACCAGTTCTCCGGATCGTCGAAGACCGTCGGGTCGATCGCCGCCAGGCCCCGCTGGAGGTCGGCGACGGCGGTCCCGGCGGCCCGTCGGTCCGGGCCGCGCAGGCCGGGGAGCCGCCCGGCGAACAGCTCCAGGCAGCGGACGAAGGCCGCCGGGCCGTCGTTGCAGTGCCGGGCGGTGGCGTAGTCGGGGTCGACCGCCCGGACGGCGCCGCGGGCGGTGTCCACGGTGATCAGCGCCCAGCCGTCGGTGCCGAGCAGCAGCTGCGGGGCCAGCGCCCGGCGCTCCCGATCGGCGATCCTGGTGCCGCGTCCGGCGTCCGCCAGGTGGGCGGCGAGCGGCGGCAGCACCGGGCCGGGCCGGGTGCCGTCCGCGATGGCCTCGGGCCGGGGGTGGTGCAGCGCGAAGAAGCCCTCGACGGCCACCGGCACGCCGACCGTGAGCAGCAGTCCGGCGCAGTCCTCCGGCAGATCGGCCCGGGCGACGTCGTCCGGGCCGAAGCGCTGGACGCCGCCCGCCCCGAACCGCCGCACCAGCCGGGCCGCCAGTGCCCCGGCCGGCTCGGCGGCGGCCCGCTCGACGGCGGCCGACGGCGCGGTGCGCGGGAACGGCACCCGGTTGGGGGCCGGTTCGCCGGGCACGGCCGGCAGCGCCCGGACGGCCGCCGCCCGGTGGTCGAAGCGCGGCCCGTACGGCAGGTCGAAGCCCACCCGGGCCCCGGGCAGCTCGGCGGCCAGCGCGTGCGCCCAGTAGCCGCCGGGCAGCGCGCCCAGCCGCAGGTCGGTGTGGACGGCCAGCACGTCCTCGGCCCGGACGCCCAGTTCGCGCAGCCGCCACCAGCCGCGCAGCGCCGGATGCGGCAGCCCGGGCGCCGAGCGCAGCGCCATGGTGCGGACCTCGCCGAAGCCGTTCCGGTAGGTGAGTTCGGCCCGGGTGCCCCGGCCGGTGGCCGGTGGCAGGGCCGGGTCGTACCCGCCCGCGCCGAGGAAGTCCCGGTACAGCGCGACCACCTCGTCCACCGGCACGGACGGCCAGACGGTGAACCGCCCGGTCTCCCGGTCCACCACGGCGCAGGCCGCGCCGATCTCCTCGGGGGCCCGCCGCTCGCCCGTCCTCGGGTCGACCCGGACCGGCGGTGGCTCGGCCCAGAGCACCCAGCCGAGGTCGAACTCGTGCGAGCGCACCGGGCGGCTCCCGGCCGAGGCCCCGGGCAGTTCGCCGTTGATCCAGCGGTGGGCGGCCTCGATCGCCTGCGCGCGAGTGGTCACGGGGTGGTGCTCCTTGCGGCGGCCCGGCCGGAACCGGAAGGGACGGACGGCACGGTCGTCGAGGCCGCACCCGGCGCGGGCGCGGCTTCGACGGCCTCGGCAGCTTCGACGGCCTCGACGGCCTCGAACCGGCGGACGGCGAGATCGAGCGGGCGACCCTCGGGGTCGAGGGCGATCGCCCAGAGGCCGTGGCGGCCGTCGTGCAGCGGGGCCGGGCCCTGGCGGCCGACCTGGTGGTCGAGATAGGTCACGGTGTCCCGGTGGTTGACGGCGTTCCAGGCGTGCGGGCGGCCGAAGCCGTCCAGGGTGAGCAGGAGCGCCTGGGAGCCGTGGCCGGCCCGGCGCAGTTCGCCGGCCAGCCGGCCGAAGGCCGGGCCGCCGTCGCCGAGGTCCCGGAACGGCGCGCCGAGTTCGCGCTCCGCGCGGTCGCGTCCGCCGCGCTCGCCCGCGTCGCCCTCGGTGGGGACGCGCGGTGCGGCGCAGGTCGGCCGGCCGGTGAAGGTGTCCACGGCCGAGAGCGCGATCTCCAGGCTGTTGTTGGCCCGGCCCGGTTCGCGGGGGCCGCCGTCGTTGACGGCCTCGGCCCAGCCGCCGGCCGCCGGGGCCGGGTGACGGACGGGCAGGCCGTCGCCGTCCCGGGGCGCGCGGCGTTCGACCTCGCGCTGGTGCTCGGGGTCGACCTGGGCGAGCCCGCCGGGCCGGCCGTACGGGCGGCTGTCGGCGATGGTCCGCAGGCGGACCACCGGACCGCCGGGGGCGGTGCCGGTGCGCGGGGCGCGCAGGGCGAGCTGGAGGGCCATCGCGTGGGCGGTGGCGACCGGGACGGCTCCCCAGCCGGTCCCCGGCTGGCCCTCGGCCGGTGATCCGTCCGGACGGCGGCGGGTGTCGCCCGGGTGGGGCTCGGGGCGTCCGCCGCCCGGCCCGGCCGGCGGCGGGACGGGCAGCGGTGGGGCGACCGGCGGCGGGGGGACGGGCAGCGGGCCGGGGGTGGTGACCGGGTGCGGGGCACCGGTGGCCGCGCGAGGTCCGCCCGGGCCCGCTCCGACGGCGCCCGGACGCGGTTCGGTGGGCGCGGGCTGTCCGGGGGCGGCCGGGCCTGATCCGGGCTGCCCGGGCACCGGGGCGCCCGCGCCGGGGAGGGCGACCGGTACGGCCGGGGCACCCGCGCCGATTCCGCTGCCGAACGGCGCCGGGCCGTGCCCGGCCGCACCGGGGCCTCCGCCGTAACCACCCGCGCCGCCCGCGCCGCCCGCACTGCCCGCACTGCTCGCACTGCTCGCGAGCGGGCCGGGGCCGACCGCTCCCGCGCCCACCGGCCCGCCGTAGCCGCCCCCGTACGAACCCCCGTACGCACCTGGGTAGGAGCCGCCGCCCGGGCCGCCGGTGGCCGCGTCCGGACCGGGGTGGTACGGCGCGGACCAGGAGGGTGGCGCCGCGGACGCGGGCGGCGCGAGCACCGAGTCCGTCCGCACGGTGACCGGCACTCCGCCGCCACCAGCTCCTCCTCCACCACCGCCGGAGTGCGAGGACGCGGGCGCCAGGGTGTAGTCGCCGCCGTCCGAGCCGCCGCCACTCTGGTGTGCCGGGGCCGCCGGGGCCCGGACCGGGCTCTCGGCCTGGGCGGGGGCCCGGTCGGCAGCGCCCACCGGCCCGGTCCGCACCTGTCGGCCGTCACCGGAGCCGCCCGCCGCAACGCCGGGGTCACCCGCCAGGCCGACGGACCCGCCGGAGCCGGACTCCTGGCCGGCCGCCCGCACCACGGCGTCCGGCCCGGCGCCCGGCACCACCGGACCGGGCTCCCCCGGCGGTGTGCCGTCCGGGGAGTCGCCGAGGACACCGTCCGGCCCGACACCCGCGCGGTGGGCCCGGCCCGGCCCGGCGTCGCCCGCCGCGAGGCCGGTCAGCGGCACGCCGAGGACCTCCGTGCCGTCCTTGTCGGTCAGCACCGGCCGGCCGTCCCTGCCGAGCAGCGGCCGCCCGTGCTCGTCCAGCCGCACGGTCAGGTCCTCGACCCCGACCACCGGTCTGCCGTCCGGGCCCTGGACGACGAGCAGCCCGCTCGCGTCCGCCACCGGTGTGCCGTCCGCCCGGACGATGACCGGGTTGCCCGCCTCGTCCAGCACCGGCCGGCCGGCCTCGTCGAGCCTGACGCTCAGACCGGGCACCCCGACCACCGGCTGCCCGTCCGCACCGGCCACCGGCTTTCCGTCCGCGCCGATCACCACCGCCAGGCCCGCACCGCCCGCGCCCAGCACGCCCGGCTCGGCGAGCGCGGCCGGCAGCCCGGCGGCCAGCGGGTCGAAGGCCCCGCCGGGGCCGGTGGCGCAGGAGGCCGTCCGCACCCCGGCCGCGCCGGGCGTGCTGGGCCCGAGGCGCAGCAGGGCGACCACCGCGGGCTCCTTGAGCGCCGTGGCCAGCCCGTCCTTCATGGCCCGGCCGAGTTCGTCCAGCAGCCCGCCGATCCTCAGCCGGGCGGCCTCGACGGCGACCGCCGCCATCGCCTCGGCGACCTGCCCGGTGGCCGTGTTCCGCACCCCGGCCGCCAGCCCGCCGAAGACCCCGCCGGGAGCGGCGCCGCTCCCGTTCCGGGCGGACTCGGCGGCCTCGGCGGCCTTGACGGCGGCCGCCCTGGCCCTGGCCGCCTGTTCCTCGGCCTGCTTCAGCTCGGCGGCCAGCTCGGTGAGGGCCGCGACGACATCGGCCTTGCAGCCGTCCACGGCCCGGGCGGCCCGGTCGAAGGCGCCGGCCACCAGCCCGGCGGCGGAGTGGGCGTCGTCCAGGTGGCCCTTGCCACCGCCGCTGAACGCCCGCCAGTACTCGCCGAAGGCCTCCACCGCCCGGCCGGAGTTCTCCCCGGTGACGCGCCTGGCGGAGTCGCCGCCGCGCCTGCCGAGGCGCTCCGCCTCGGCGCCGAGTTCGCGCCAGAGCCCGGCCGCCTTGCGCAGCCCGTCCTCGTCGGCCTGCGGCCACCGGTGGCCGGTCCTGGCCAGCAACGGTGCGAGCTCCTCGGGCAGCTTCCGGGACACGCGCGTTCCCCTTTCGGGAGGCGGATCACCGCCGGGCGGCGGCACGGGCGGGCGGGGAGGGCCGGTGTCAGGCCGGCCTGTCCTCGGGGACGGTCCCCACGGCCGCCGGGGTTGCGGACGTCACCGGGGCCGTCGAAGGTGCCGGGGCCGCCTGCCGTCCGGCCCGGTGCCGGCCGTCGCGCCGAAGCCCGCCGCGGCCGAGGTGTCGGCGTCCGTGGTCCGCTCGGCCATGGTGTGCAGCCCGGCCCCGACCTGGCCGAGCCGCCCGGCCAACCCGCGCAGGCCGCCGAGCAGTTCGCCGTGCGCCTCGCGGTAGACGGTGGCGAAGCCGCTGCCCGGCCGGTCCGGTCCCCAGGGGCTGCCGAGCGCGGCGAGGCCCTGTTCCAGGGCGGCCGCGGCCTTCCCGAGGTCCGCCGAGATCTTCTCGAACTCCCGCCCCTCGCCGTGCAGTTCCCAGGGCTTGATGACGAACTTGCCGCTGCCGCCGGCCATCCCCGTACCTCCCGTCGTGGACCGGCCGCCCATCCTAGAGCTGAAGTCCTGGAGCCGGATCCCGCCCCGGCCGCAGGACGCCGGTGACCTCTTCGCCCCGTCTCCACCTCCCCCCGAGGCCCCCGCCGCGGGCCCGCGGGCGGTGGACCGCCGGTGAAATCACCGCAAATGCCCCGGCCATGGGCGGTTCGCACCTCCGCGAAGGCTCTACCCTTGCCGGGTGGCAGCAGCAGACACGTCCAAGAAGAAGCCCAGGGCCGGAACGACCGCGATCGATCTCGCCATGCCGACCCTGCGCGCCGAGGTCCCGCTCGACTTCCCGCGCGCCTGGGTCGAGTTCACCGACCCCGACGACGAGGAGCAGGTCTTCCGCTGCGACCTCACCTGGCTGACCTCCCGCTGGACGTGCATCTTCGGCCGCGGCTGCCAGGGCATCCGCGAGGGCCGGGGCGAGTCGGACGGCTGCTGCACGCTCGGCGCCCACTACTCGGACGAGGACGACGAGCAGCGGGTGGCCGGTCACGCGGCCCGGCTGACGCCGGAGATCTGGGAGAACTTCGAGCACGGCACCGACGACAGGGGCCGGATCAGGCTCGACGGCGGCATCACCATGCTGGACGAGGACGGCGACCGGCAGACCCGCCGGGTCAACGGCGCCTGCCTCTTCCTCAACAGCCCGGGCTTCCCCGGCGGCGCCGGCTGCGCGCTGCACACCCTCGCCCTCAAGGAGGGCAAGGAGCCGCTGGAGACCAAGCCGGACGTCTGCTGGCAGCTCCCGGTGCGCCGCACCTACGACTGGATCGACCGCCCGGACGACACCCGCTACCTCCAGGTCACCATCGGCGAGTACGACCGCCGGGGCTGGGGCCCGGGCGGCCACGACCTGCACTGGTGGTGCACCGGCAGCCCGGACGCGCACACCGGCCCGGACCCGGTGTACGTCAGCTACCGCCCCGAGCTCACCGAGCTGATGGGCAAGGCCGCGTACCAGGAGCTGGCCGGCCTCTGCGAGCAGCGGATCGCCACCAAGGGCGACCGCAAGGTGGCCCCGCACCCGGCCGACCCGGCGAAGCCGAAGAAGAAGGCGTAGCCGCGGCGCGCGGTGGCCGCCGTACCCGGCCGGCCCGCCGCGCGCCGGGGTCGCGGACGGCTACCCGCCGGTCACTTGTCGATGTCCCCGACGACGAAGAACATCGAGCCCAGGATCGCCACCATGTCGGCGACCAGGGTGCCGGGCAGCAACTCGGTCAGCGCCTGGATGTTGTTGAAGGACGCCGAGCGGAGCTTGAGCCGCCACGGCGTCTTGTCACCGCGCGAGACCAGGTAGTAGCCGTTGACGCCGAGCGGGTTCTCCGTCCAGGCGTAGGTGCTGCCCTCGGGTGCCTTGAGCACCTTGGGCAGCCGCAGGTTGACCGGCCCGGGCGCCAGCGTGGCCAGCTTGTCCAGGCAGGCGTCCGCCAGGTCGAGGGAGTTGACCGTCTGCTCCAGCAGGCACTCGAAGCGGGCCAGGCAGTCGCCCTCCTCGCGGGTGACCACGGTCAGCACCCGGCGCAGCTCCTCGGAGCCGTACGCCAGGTAGGGCTCGTCCCGGCGCAGGTCGAAGTCGAGGCCGCTGGCCCGCGCGATCGGGCCGCTCACCCCGTACGCCTCGGCCTGTGCCCTGGTGAGCACGCCGACGCCGGCGGTGCGGACCCGGAAGATCTCGTTGCCGAGCACCAGCTCCTCGAAGACCGGCAGCTGGGAGCGGACGGTGGCGACCGCCGCCCGGACCCGGCCGAGCCAGCCGGCCGGCAGGTCCTCCTTGAGGCCGCCGACCCGGTTGAACATGTAGTGCATCCGCCCGCCGGAGGCCTCCTCCAGCACGTGCTGGAGGTCCTCACGGCCGGTGAAGGCGTGGAAGATCGGGGTGATGCCGCCCAGTTCCAGCGGGTAGGAGCCGAGGAACATCAGGTGGTTGAGCACCCGGTTCAGTTCGGCGAGCAGGGTGCGGATCCACACCGCGCGCTCGGGCACCTCCATGCCGAGCATCCGCTCGACGCCCAGCACCACGCCCAGTTCGTTGGCGAAGGCGGAGAGCCAGTCGTGCCGGTTGGCCAGCATGATGATCTGCCGGTAGTCGCGGGCCTCGAAGAGCTTCTCCGCGCCCCGGTGCATATAGCCGATCACCGGCTCGGCGGTGACGATCCGCTCGCCGTCCAGCACCAGCTTCAGCCGCAGGACGCCGTGCGTCGCGGGGTGCTGCGGGCCGATGTTGAGCACCATGTCGGTGCTGCCGGCCTCGCCCGTGAAGCTCTCGGCTCCCGCTCCGATGCCGACCGTGGTCTCCCTCATGGGGTCAGAGTCTGCCATCCCTCCGGCCGCTCCAGCCCCTGTGCCCCCTTCAGGATTTCGGGCAGCGGCATCCGGACGGCCTGCGCCAGCCAGCCGAAACCGCCGAGGCCGGCCGGGTCGGTCAGCTCCGCGCCCTCGCCCGCGCCACCGAGCGCGCGCAGGTAGGCCACCGGGTCGGAGGAGGCCAGCGCGAGCGGTGGCCTGGTCCCGCTCACCCCGAGCGCCCGCAGCGCCTCCCGCTGCGTCGTCCACAGGCTGTGGACGGCGGGCACGGCCACGGCGTCCAGCGCGACGTGCGCGGTGAGGTCGCAGGAGCCGTCCGGCACCGGGGGCACCTCGCGGCCGGCCCGGAAGCCGGTCAGGGTGGTCAGCGGCGGGCGGGCGGCGGCCGTGTGCCCGTAGTCCACCGCGACCGCCAGCCCGCGCTCCAGGGCGCCGACGGCCGAGGCCCAGGCGGCGTCCCGGGGGCCGCCCAGCTCCACCACGTCCCCCGGACGGCCGCCCGGCCACCAGCGGGCGGCCCAGGCGGCGTCCGCCTCGGTCACCGGCTCGCCCGGGCGCTCCGCGCCCGTCGCGGTGTCCACCTCGACATAGCGCAGCCGCCCGTCCTCGCCCACCTCGGCCAGGTCCAGCGGCACGTTGTCCAGCCACTCGTTGGCGAACAGCAGGCCGGTGACACCGCGCGGCACCACGGTCGTCCACAGGGCTGTGGACGGCAGTCCCGCCGGGCGCGGCGCCCCGATCTCCACGCCGTACGGCCGCAGCCGGGAGCGCACCGCGTCCGGCAGCTCGGCCAGCACCCCCGTCAGCAGTTCGCCGCGCCCCGCCCCGACGTCCACGAAGGCCAGCTCCGCCGGACGGCCGAGGGCCGCGTCGACCTCCAGCAGCAGCCGGGCCACCGCCCGGGCGAACAGCGGGGAGGCGTGCACCGAGGTGCGGAAGTGCCCGGCCGGGCCCTCCGGCCGGCGGTAGAAACCGCCCTCCGGGGCGTACAGGGCCTCTTCCATGGCGGGCCGCCACCGCATCCAGCTCATGCGGCGGGACGCTACCGGGACCGGCCACGACCCGCCCAACCGGAACCGGGGCTTCTCCGACCTAGGGAGTAGGCGGGATCGCCCTCCCGGTGGACCTGAACACGCCAGGTGGCTGCCTACCCTTGAGGCGTGCATCGACTCAACGCCTGGCTCCGCCGTCACCCCATGGTGGTCGACGCCGCCTGGGCGTCGATCGTGCTCTTCCTCGGCGTACTGCCGGACAACGGCAGCAACCACGGCTGGCGGTACGGCGTCCAGCTCGCCATCGCGGTGGTCCTCCCGCTGCTGATGGTCGTCCGGCGCCGGTGGCCCGACGCCACCGTGGCCACCGCCGCCGCGATCGGCGTCGGCCAGGTCGCGCTGGACGTCGATCCCGCCATCTCCAGCATCGCGTACCTGGTCTTCGCCTACACCGGTGCCGCGTTCGCCTCCACCTGGGTGTCCCGGCTGGCGCTGGCGGCCGGGCTGTCGGCCGGACCGCTGGTCTTCTGGCGGCTCCACCCGACCAAGACACAGCTCGACGGCGAGGGCAACATCCTGCAGCAGCCGTACCACCTGGGCGAGTCGGTCGTCATCACGCTCCTGATGAGCACCCCGTTCATCCTCTGCTGGGCGTGGGGCCGGCTCACCCGGGTCCGCCGGGCCTACCTGGTCGAGCTGGAGGACCGCGCCGCCCGGCTGGAGCGCGAGCGCGACGCCCAGTCCAAGGTGGCGGTCGCCGCCGAGCGCGCCCGGATCGCCCGCGAGCTGCACGACGTGGTCGCGCACAACGTCTCCGTCATGATCGTCCAGGCCGACGGCGCCGCGTACGTCCTGGACAACTCGCCCCAGCAGGCCAAGCAGGCGCTCAGCACGATCGCCTCCACCGGCCGCCAGGCCCTGGTCGAGATGCGCCGCCTGCTGGGCGTGCTGCGCACCGCCGACACCGCCGACGAGTACATGCCGCAGCCCGGCGTCGAGGAGCTGCCCGAGCTGCTGGACCAGGTCCGCACGGCCGGCCTCCAGGTGGACTTCGCCACCTCCGGCGACCCGCGCGAACTGCCGCGCGGCGTCGAGCTGACGGTCTACCGGATCGTCCAGGAGGCGCTGACCAACGTCCGCAAGCACGGCGGCCCCGACGTGCACGCCCGGGTCGCGGTCGACTTCGGCGAGCGCGAGCTGGCCGTCCTGATCGAGGACGACGGCCGCGGCACCACCGACGAGCAGCTGTCCTCCGGTGGCACCGACGGCCAGGGCCACGGCCTGATCGGCATGCGGGAGCGGGTCGGTATGGTCAGCGGCAGCCTGGACATCGGCCCCCGCCCCGGCGGCGGCTTCCGGATCCGCGCCGTACTGCCGCTCAAGGCAGCCCACTGACCCCGCCGCCGCGCCCCCTAGGAGCCACCTTGACCATCCGCGTGATGCTCGTCGACGACCAGGAGCTGCTGCGCACCGGGTTCCGGATGATCCTCCAGTCGCAGGGCGACATCGAGATCGTCGCCGAGGCCGGCGACGGCGCGCAGGCCGTGGAGAAGCTGCGGCACACGGAGGTGGACGTGATCCTGATGGACGTCCGGATGCCCCGCCTGGACGGGGTGCAGGCCACCCGCCGGATCTGCCTCGCCGAGGACGGCAGCCCGCTGCCGGACGCCCCGCACGTGCTCATCCTCACCACCTTCGACCTCGACGAGTACGCCTTCGCCGCGCTCAAGGCCGGCGCCAGCGGCTTCCTGCTCAAGGACGTGCCGCCGACCGAGCTGGTGGCCGCGATCCGGGCGGTGCACGGCGGGGACGCGGTGGTCGCCCCGACCACCACCCGCCGCATGATCGACCGCTTCGCCGAGGTGCTGCCCACCCCGCACAACGCGCCGGGCCCGAACACCCTCGGCCCGCTCACCGAGCGCGAGCGCGAGGTCTTCCTGCTGGTCGCCCAGGGCCTGTCGAACGGCGAGATCGCCGCCCGGCTGGTCCTCTCCGAGGCCACCGTGAAGACCCACGTCGGCCGGATCCTGGCCAAGCTCGGCCTGCGCGACCGGGTCCAGGCCGTGGTCCTCGCCTACGAGGCGGGCCTGATCCGGGCCGGGGCCTCGGACTGATCCCGGCCCGGGGCCGCCGGGCCCGGCCGTAGAATGGGCCGGTACGTCCGGTACCCGAGGAGGACCGGAACGGAGAGTGAGGACGAGGGCCTGGCCGTGAGCACGTCCGACAGTGCCGACTTCCCCGCGTTCGGCGACCCCGCCCCGTTCCCCGACGGCTTCGGCGACCCCACCGACCCCGGCAACCGCCCGGCCCGGCTCTCCGTCGGCGTGGTCGGCACCGGCCGGGTGGGCCCCGCCCTCGGCGCCGCCCTCCAGCTCGCCGGGCACCGCGTGGTCGCCGCCTCCGGGGTCTCCGCCACCTCCCGCCGCCGCGCCGAGGCGCTGCTGCCCGGCGTCCGGATCGTCACCCCGCCGCAGGTGCTCGCCGCCGCCGACCTGGTGCTGCTCACCGTCCCCGACGACGCCCTCGCCGACCTGGTCGCCGGCCTCGCCTCGACCGGCGCCGTCCGCCCCGGCCAGCTGGTGGTGCACACCTCCGGCGCGCACGGCGTCGCCGTCCTGGAGCCCGCCACCCGGGCCGGCGCGCTGCCGCTCGCGCTGCACCCCGCGATGACCTTCACCGGTACCTCCGTCGACCTCGCCCGGCTGGCCGGCTGCCCGTTCGGCGTGACCGCCCCCGAGGAGCTGCGCCCGGTCGCCGAGGCGCTGGTGGTCGAGATGGGCGGCGAGCCCGAGTGGGTGCCGGAGGGCGTCCGCCCGCTCTACCACACGGCCCTCGCGCACGGCGCCAACCACCTGGTCACGCTGGTCGCGCAGGCGCTGGAGCTGCTGCGCACGGCCGGCGTCGCCGAGCCCGGACGGCTGCTCGGCCCGCTGCTCGGCGCCGCCCTGGACAACAGCCTGCGCTCCGGCGACGCGGCCCTCACCGGCCCGGTCGCCCGGGGCGACGCGGGCACCGTACGGCGCCACCTGGCGCAGCTCAGTACGGTGTCCCCGGACATCCCGGCGGCCTACCGGGCGATGGCCAGGGCCACCGCCCAGCGGGCGCTCGCCAACGGGACGATCGACGAAGCGTCGGCGGCGGCGCTGCTGGACGTACTGAACGAGGAGAAGCACTGATGGCACGCGGCAAGCAGCCCGGCAAGGCGCAGCGGGCACCCAAGGTCCACCGGGCCGTCGTCACCCACACCGTCGCCGACTTCGAGGCCGCCTTCTGGCCGGACGAGCAGCCGGTCGACAACGCGGTCGTGATGACCATGGGCGCGCTGCACGAGGGCCACGCCGCGCTGATCCGGGCCGCCCGCAAGCAGGTCGGCCACGAGGGCCGGGTGGCCGTCACGGTCTTCGTCAACCCCCTGCAGTTCGGCGCCGGCGAGGACCTGGAGCGCTACCCGCGCAGCCTGGACGAGGACGTCCGGCTGGCCGAGGAGCACGGCGCCGACGTGGTCTTCGCGCCGTCCGTCGAGGAGGTCTACCCGAACGGCGAGCCGCAGGTGCGCCTGGCGGCCGGCCCGATGGGCGAGCGCTACGAGGGTGCCACCCGGCCCGGCCACTTCGACGGGGTGCTGACCGTGGTCGCCAAGCTGCTGCACATCACCGACCCCGACTACGCCTTCTTCGGCGAGAAGGACGCCCAGCAGCTGGCGATCGTCCAGCGGATGACCGCCGACCTGGACTTCGACGTCGAGATCGTCGGCGTGCCGACCGTCCGCGAGGAGGACGGGCTGGCGCGGTCCTCCCGCAACCGGTACCTCTCCGCCGAGGACCGCGAGCACGCGCTCGCCCTCTCCAAGGCGCTGTTCGCCGGCCGCGACGTGGCCGCGCAGGGCCCGAAGGCCGTGCGCGAGGCGGCCGCGACCGTCCTCGACGCCGCCGGGGGCGTCACCCTCGACTACCTCGCCCTGGTCGACCCGCACGACTTCACCGAGGCGGCGGACGGCTTCCAGGGCGAGGCGGTGCTGGCCGTGGCCGCGAAGGTGGGCACCACCCGCCTGATCGACAACGTCCGCATGATCGTCCGATAACGCAGCAGCACCCCTCAGGCATGCACTCACAGGAGGCGTGACCCCATGCTCCGCACCATGCTCAAGTCCAAGATCCACCGGGCCACGGTGACCCAGGCCGACCTGCACTACGTCGGCTCGGTCACGGTGGACGAGGACCTGCTCGACGCCGCCGACCTGCTCCCCGGCGAGCTGGTCCACATCGTCGACATCAACAACGGCGCCCGGCTGGAGACCTACACCATCGCCGGCCCGCGCGGCTCCGGCGTGATCGGCATCAACGGCGCCGCCGCCCGCCTGGTCCACCCCGGCGATCTGGTCATCCTGATCGCCTACGGGCAGATGGACACCGCCGAGGCCAAGGGCTACCTGCCCAGGGTCGTCTTCGTGGACGACCGCAACCGGATCACCGGCCTGGGCGGCGACCCGGCCGAGGCCGGGGAGGGCACCGGGCTGGTCCGCGGCGACCTGGGGGCACCCCCCGGCCGCCGGGCCGGGGGCGCGTACGGTGACCGCAACGGCGCGACCCCGACCGCGCGCTGAAGGAGCCACTGAACGCCATGTCCGTCACGCACCGCCTCACCGCCCCCGCCCCCGGCTGGACGGCCACCACCGACGTCGTGGTGGTCGGCTCCGGGGTGGCCGGCCTCACCGTCGCCCTCAACGTCCGCAAGGCCGGCCTGCGGGCCACGGTGGTCACCAAGGCGATGCTGGACGACGGGTCCACCCGGTGGGCCCAGGGCGGCATCGCCGCCGCCCTGGGCGAGGGCGACACCCCCGAGCAGCACCTGGACGACACCCTGGTGGCCGGCGCCGGTGTCTGCGACGAGGAGGCCGTCCGGGTCCTCGTCACCGAGGGCCCGGAGGCCGTCCGCCATCTGATCGCCACCGGCGCGGCGTTCGACCGCGACGCCGAGGGCGAGATCCTGCTCACCCGCGAGGGCGGTCACCACCGGAGCCGGATCGCGCACGCCGGCGGGGACGCCACCGGTGCCGAGATATCGCGTGCCCTGGTCTCCGCCGTGCGGTCCGACCCGGACCTCGAACTGATCGAGCACGCGCTCGTCCTCGACCTGCTGACCGACGCCGACGGCCACGCGGCCGGCCTCACCCTGCACGTGATGGGCGAGGGCCAGCGCGACGGCGTCGGCGCCATCCGGGCCCGCGCGGTGGTGCTCGCCACCGGCGGCATGGGCCAGGTCTTCTCCGCCACCACCAACCCGGCGGTCTCCACCGGCGACGGCGTGGCGCTCGCCCTGCGGGCCGGCGCCGCCGCCGCCGACCTGGAGTTCGTCCAGTTCCACCCGACCGTGCTCTGGCTCGGACCGGACGCCGAGGGCCAGCAGCCGCTGGTCTCCGAGGCGGTCCGCGGCGAGGGCGCCCACCTCGTCGACGCCGACGGGACGCGCTTCATGGTCGGGCAGCACGAGCTGGCCGAACTGGCCCCGCGCGACATCGTCGCCAAGGCCATCACCCGGCGGATACAGCTCCAGGGCACCGATCACATGTACCTGGACGGGCGGCACTTCGGCGCCGACATGTGGGAGCGGCGGTTCCCGACCATCCTCGCCTCCTGCCGCGCGCACGGCATCGACCCGGTCACCGAGCCGATCCCGGTCGCCCCGGCCGCCCACTACGCCTCCGGCGGCGTCCACACCGACCTGCGGGGCCGCACCACCGTGCCCGGCCTGTACGCCTGCGGCGAGGTGGCCTGCACCGGGGTGCACGGCGCCAACCGGCTGGCCTCCAACTCGCTGCTGGAGGGCCTGGTCTTCGCCGAGCGGATCGCCGCCGACCTGATCGCCCGCCACCGGGCCGGCGAGCTGCCCGAGCGGTCGGTGGACGTGGCCGCGGCGCGCGCCGCGCACCCGGTGCCGCTGCCCGCTCCCGAGGCACGCGCCGAGATCCAGCGGCTGATGTCGCGCGGCGCGGGCGTGCTGCGCTCGGCCACCTCGATGGCCGACTCCGCGGCCGGGCTGGCGCTGCTCGCCGAGCAGGCGTACGCGGACGCCGCCGAGGCGAAGCCGGCCGACCCCCGGGTGGAGACCTGGGAGGCCGCCAACCTGCTGCTGGTCGCCACCGCCCTGGTCACGGCCGCCGCGCAGCGCGCGGAGACCCGTGGCTGCCACTGGCGCGAGGACTTCCCCGAGCGGGACGACGCCCACTGGCGGCGCCACCTGATCACCACCCTCACCGCCTCCGGCGATCTTGTCAGCACCCCTGAGGAGCAGTAGAACCATGACCCACTCCCACGAGGAACTCCCCCTGGCCGACTCCCAGGGCGGTTGCGGCGACGGCTGCGCCTGCGGGGACGGCGAGGGCTACGAGACCGGCCTGGACCCGCAGCTCGCCGAGCTGCTGGAGGAGGCCGGGCTGGACCCGGTCGAGGTCGAGGACATCGCCACCCTGGCGCTGGCCGAGGACCTGGCCGGCGGCGAGGACGTCACCTCGGTCGCCACCGTGCCCGCCGACGCCGTCGCCACCGCCGACTTCACCGCCCGCGAGGCGGGCGTGGTGGCCGGCCTGCGGATCGCCGAGGCCGTCGTCTCGCTGGTCTGCGAGGAGGAGTTCGAGGTCGAGCGGCACGTCCGGGACGGCGACCGGGTCGAGGCCGGCCAGGTGCTGCTCTCGGTCCGCAGCCGTACCCGCGACCTGCTGACCGCCGAGCGCAGCGCGCTCAACCTGCTCTGCCACCTCTCCGGCATCGCCACCGCCACCCGCGCCTGGGCGGACGCCCTGGAGGGCACCGGCGCGGTGGTCCGCGACACCCGCAAGACCACCCCGGGCCTGCGCGCGCTGCAGAAGTACGCGGTGCGCTGCGGCGGCGGCGCCAACCACCGGATGGCGCTCTCCGACGCCGCCCTGGTCAAGGACAACCACGTGGTGGCGGCCGGCGGTGTGGCCGAGGCCTTCCGGGCCGTCCGGGCCGCCTACCCGGAGCTGCCGGTCGAGGTCGAGGTGGACACCCTGGAGCAGATCCCGCCGGTCCTGGAGGCCGGGGCCGACCTGATCCTGCTGGACAACTTCACCGTCCCGCGGCTGAAGGAGGCCGTCGACCTGGTGGCCGGCCGGGCCCGGCTGGAGGCGTCCGGCGGTCTGACCCTGGCCACCGCGCGCGAGGTCGCCCAGACTGGTGTCGACTACCTGGCCGTGGGCGCGCTCACGCACTCCTCGCCGATCCTGGACATCGGCCTGGACCTGCGCGCCTAGGGCTTGTCGGTCAGCTCGACCCCGCCCGCTCCGACCCGCAGAAAGCACCCCATGCTGCTCACGATCGACGTCGGCAACACCCAGACCACGCTCGGCCTGTTCGACGGCGAGGAGGTGGTCGAGCACTGGCGGATCTCCACCGATCCACGCCGTACGGCCGACGAGCTGGCGGTGCTTCTGCAGGGCCTGATGGGCGCCCACACCGCGGTCGCCGAGGCCGCGGTGGAGGGCCTGGCGATCTGCTCCTCGGTCCCCGCCGTGCTCCACGAGCTCCGTGAGATGGCCCGCCGCTACTACGGCGACGTCCCCACGGTGATCGTGGAGCCGGGGGTCAAGACCGGCGTGCACGTCCTGATGGACAACCCCAAGGAGGTCGGCGCCGACCGGATCGTCAACGCGCTGGCCGCCAACCACCTGTACGGCGGCCCGTGCATCGTGGTCGACTTCGGGACCGCCACCACCTTCGACGCGGTGAGCGCCCGCGGCGACTACGTCGGCGGGGCGATCGCCCCCGGCATCGAGATCTCGGT
Organism: Kitasatospora sp. NPDC092286; assembly: GCF_044755565.1. Lineage (NCBI taxonomy): Bacteria > Bacillati > Actinomycetota > Actinomycetes > Kitasatosporales > Streptomycetaceae > Kitasatospora > Kitasatospora sp. NPDC092286. Next base: position 459,290 of record NZ_JBIVRD010000001.1, read on the forward strand.
GGAGGCGCTCGGTGTCCGCGGCGCCCAGCTGCGCAAGATCGAGCTCGCCCGGCCGCGGAACGTGATCGGCAAGAACACCGTCGAGGGCATGCAGTCCGGCATCCTCTACGGCTTCGCCGGCCAGGTCGACGGCCTGGTCGACCGGATGGCCCGCGAGCTCGCCAAGGACCCGGACGACGTCCAGGTCATCGCCACCGGCGGGCTCGCCCCGCTGGTCCTCGGCGAGGCGACCACCATCGACGTCCACGAGCCCTGGCTGACCCTGATCGGCCTGCGCCTGGTGTACGAGCGCAACCGCCCCAGCTGAGGCCCTCCCGCCGCTTCACCCGATGGCGTGTCCCCCCGCGGACACGCCATCGGCGTGTGGCGGGCGCCACATCCCGGCGAACGGGGCACCTCACCCGCGGCCCGGACCCCCGGCACCGGGCCGAACGTGCGGATTCGGCGCGACGCTACCGACAAATCGGATATTCCTCACGTAGTGTCAGCCCATGCCTACGCCACACGGATCGCGCGGCGGCATGGCCTTCAGCGCCGACGAAGTCCGCGTGCTGCGCCGCGCCCTCGCCCAAGCCCTGCACCCCGCCGTACCCGTCCACCTCCAAGGACCGCTGCCGTTCGTCGGCGCGGGCGCCGAACTGTGGGCGGAGGACGTCCAGGACGCACTGCGCCTGACCGAGGCGATCGACGAAGCCGTCCAGGAAGGCGGCCGGCTCCGCGCCTTCCTCCTCGCCGACCTCGGCCGGTACCGGTCGGCGCTGCCCGGCAGCGCCAGCGGCTACCTGGAACGTCTGGAGGAGGCCGTGGCCGACGGCTACCTGCCCGGGCCCGAGGACCTCACCGCGCTGCGCGGCCTGACCCGTCAGCCGTGCGGCCACGGCGAGCGGGTCCGCCGTTCCCGGCTCGCCGGGCGCTGCCACGCGCTGGCCGAGGCCGCCGTCCGCGAGCGGCTCGCCCTCACCACCGGCCAGCGCCACCTCATGGCCGTACCGAGTCCTGCCGCACCCCTGCGCAGTCTCCCCACCCCTGTTGGAGGACGGATTCCGATGAGCAGCACCGACTCCCCCGCCGAGCAGCCCGCCGCTCCCCCGACCGAGCCCCGCCCCCACCGGATGCCCACCCCCGCCGAGCTCTTCGGCCGCCGCCCCAAGCCCCCGGTCCGCCCGGCTCCGCCGACCGACGGCCCGGAGGAACTGGAGCTCGCCACCGGCACCGGCTGACCGTCCGCCGCACCCGCCGAAGGGGGAGACCGCACCCGCGGTCTCCCCCTTCGGCGTGCGACGCGGATATCCCGTGGCGGAGCACCGGCGGGGGCTGGCTACCCTTGTGGGGTGAGCGATCAGAGCCCCATCCCCGCGACCGACGACCTTCCCGAGCAGATGCGCGTCCGGCGCGAGAAGCTCGACCGGCTCCGGGCGGCCGGCGTCGACCCGTACCCGGTCGGCTTCCCCCGCACCAGCACCATCGCGGATCTCCGCGCCAAGCACCCCGACCTGGCCCCGGACACCGCGACCGGCGAGCGGGTCGGCATCACCGGCCGGGTGATCCTCTCCCGCACCGGCGGCAAGCTCTGCTTCGCCACGCTGCGCGACGGGACCGGCGACCTCCAGGTGATGTTCTCCCTGGACAAGCTGGGCGAGGAGCGGCTGGCGGCCTGGAAGTCGGACATCGACCTGGGCGACCAGGTCGGCGTCGAGGGCGAGGTGATCACCTCCCGCCGCGGCGAGCTGTCGGTGATGGTGGACCGCTGGGCGCTCACCGCCAAGTGCCTGCGCCCGCTGCCGGACAAGCACAAGGGCCTGACCGACCCGGAGGCCCGGGTCCGCCAGCGGTACGTCGACCTGATCGTCAACCCCGAGGCCCGCGAGATCCTGCACCTGCGCAGCAAGGTGGTCCGCTCGATCCGCCGCACCTACGAGGAGCGCGGCTACATCGAGGTCGAGACCCCGATGCTGCAGCCGGTGCACGGCGGCGCCAACGCCCGCCCGTTCAAGACCCACATCAACGCGTACGACATCGACCTCTTCATGCGGATCGCCCCGGAGCTGTACCTCAAGCGGCTGGTGGTCGGCGGCGCGGAGAAGGTCTTCGAGATCAACCGCAACTTCCGCAACGAGGGCGCGGACTCCACCCACAACCCCGAGTTCACCTCGCTGGAGTCGTACGAGGCCTACGGCGACTACGACACCCAGGCCGAGCTGATCCGGGCGACGATCGTCAACGCCGCCCGGGACGCGCTGGGCACCACGGTGATCCGCGGCCTCGACCCGCACGGCGTCGAGCACGAGATCGACCTGGCCGAGCCGTGGGACGAGGTCGGCGTCTACCCGGGCATCTCCGCCCGCCTGGACACCGAGGTCACCCCGGAGACCTCGGTGGAGGAGCTGCGCGAGCTGGCCGCCGAGCACGGCATCCCGTTCGAGAAGGACTGGGGCCACGGTCAGATCGTGCTGGAGATGGTCGAGCGCCTGCTGGAGGAGAACGCCGTCCGGCCGACCTTCATCAAGGACTACCCGACCGAGGTCTCCCCGCTGACCCGCCAGCACCGCTCGGTCCCGGGCGTGGCCGAGAAGTGGGACCTGGTGATCTTCGGCACCGAGATCGGCACCGCCTACTCCGAGCTGGTCGACCCGGTCGAGCAGCGGGCCCGCCTCACCGCGCAGTCCCTGCTGGCGGCCGGCGGCGACGTCGAGGCGATGCAGGTCGACGAGGACTTCCTGCGGGCCCTGGAGTACGCGATGCCGCCCACCGGCGGCCTCGGCCTCGGGGTGGACCGCCTGATCATGCTGCTCACCGGCAAGAACATCCGGGAGACCGTGCTCTTCCCGCTGGTGAAGCCGGAACCCAAGGCGTCCGCCGCCACCGCGGCGGAGAAGACCGAGGAGGAGTGACCTGATGGACTACGTCAGCGCGATCGTCCCGCCGCTGGTCATGGCGATCGGCTTCGGCTTCCTGGTGCGGGCCATCATCCGCAGCCAGGGCGGAGCCCAGAAGGCCAAGGAGGATCTGGCCGACTGACCTGTCGGCCGTCCGCGAACACCACCGCGCCGCCATTCCCGATTCCGGGGGTGGCGGCGCGCCGGTTTGGCGGTACTTCACAAGATTTGCCCCATTCACTCCCTATCCTGGCCGCACTATGGTCCGGCAACTCGGCGAACTTGAGAACGCCATCATGACCCGGGTGTGGCAGTGGAACCGACCGGTGACGGTTCGCGAGGTTCTCGTGGATCTGCAGTCGGAACGCGATATCGCGTACACCACCGTGATGACCGTCCTCGACAAGCTCCACAGAAAGGGCTGGCTGCGCCGCGAGCGCGCCGGACGGGCCTATCGATATGAGCCGGTCTCGTCCCGCGAGGCCTACACGGCGGCCCTGATGAACGATGCCTGGGCCACCAGTGACAATCCCGCGGCGGCCCTGGTGCACTTCTTCGGCCTGATGTCCCCCGAGCAACGGGAGGCACTCCGCGACGCGTTGCGGGTGGCCGCTCTGTTCCCGCCCGATCCGGATAGCCCGGATACCGAGGAGACCGCGCCGGGCCCGACGCGATAGCGTCCCGCCATGGAGGTCACCATCCGCCGGGCGCGGACCACGGACGTGCGGGCCGTACGCGGGCTCATCGACGCCTACTCACGCGACGGCATTCTGCTCGACAAGCCCACCGTCACCCTGTTCGAATCCGTCCAGGAGTTCTGGGTCGCGGAACGCGACGACAACGGGGCCGTGGTGGCCTGCGGCGCGCTGCACGTGATGTGGGAAGACCTCGCCGAGGTGCGCACACTCGCGGTGGATCCGTCCTGCCGCGGACACGGGGTGGGACACCTCCTTCTGGAGAAGCTGCTGCAGACCGCGCGCTGGCTCGGCGTCCGTCGGATTTTCTGCTTGACGTTCGAGGTGCCCTTCTTCGCGAAACACGGTTTCGTCGAGATCGATGAGCTCCAGGAAACCGATGATGGTACGACAGACCCGGCGGCGGTCGCTACGGATGTCTATGAAGAACTTCTCCGCTCGTACGATGAAGGTGTCGCGGAGTTCCTGGACCTGGAGCGGGTGAAGCCCAACACACTGGGCAACTCACGCATGCTGCTGCACCTCTGAGCGGCTCCCGGCGCGGTCAGGGGTTTGTGTTTTCCGGGGAAAGGCGCTTTCCTTTCCTTAGGCAATGGGTCGTTTAACGGAAAGGGAAGCCCGTGGCACAGAGGGTGCAGGTCATTCTTGAAGACGATCTCGACGGTGGTTCGGCGGACGAGACGGTGACGTTCGCGCTCGACGGCGTTGCCTACGAGATCGACCTGAAGAGCGCCAACGCGGACAAGCTGCGCGGTCTGCTGGCGCCGTATGTGGAGAAGGGCCGCAAGCAGAGCGGCCGGCTGGCCGGCGCCCGGCGCCCCGGCCGCGGCACGGCACCGCGCCCGTCCGGCAGCGCTCCGGACACCGCCAAGATCCGCGCGTGGGCCAAGGAGCAGGGCCTGGAGGTCAACGACCGCGGCCGGGTGCCGAGCACCGTCCGCGAGGCCTACGACAAGGCCAACGCGTCCTGATTCCGGCGCCGTCCGACCGCCGGAGCGGATGCGGGGCTCCGGCGGCCGCGTGAGACGTCACACGGCACACGTGCGGGGCGCGGGGGGAATCTCCTCCGCGCCCCGCGGTGCGCCCCCGGTGCCCGCCGCCGGCCCGGGCGTCCGGGGCACCGGCTCGGGCGGCGGAACAATCACGAGCCGTGCAACGCTGTAAGGGCGAAGCGGTAACGCGGACACCACCGGGACGGTGCGACGGCCGCGGCTGAACCACCGTCACCGCCGGCCGACTTCTCGCCAGGCGAACACCATCGCCACGGAAACTGCGCGAGAACCACCCCGATACCGGGTATGAATGCCGGTGGACGGGGTCGTGTACCCCGCCCGGGGCAGTACGCGTGACCGGCCGGGGGCCGTCCGGCTGCGCCGAGGCAGGTGTTGTTCGCCGATGGCGTAGCGGTATCCGGTGCATCCGGCCCACCTGTGGGAACACCGTCTCCCAGCATCAGGTTGGGATTGGTGTCGGCTGGTCGCGCAGCATCTCGCTCCCGTAGCGGGGAGTGAATCCGTGGGCCGCGCCGCTGAGCGGGACTAGCATGCGGAAGGACAGGGCGGGGACCGACCCCGAACTGCCCGACCGCTCTGAGGAGCGATAAACGATGTTCGAGAGGTTCACCGACCGCGCGCGGCGGGTTGTCGTCCTGGCTCAGGAAGAAGCCCGGATGCTCAACCACAACTACATCGGCACCGAGCACATCCTCCTGGGTCTGATCCACGAGGGTGAGGGTGTCGCCGCTAAGGCCCTGGAGAGCCTCGGGATTTCTCTTGAGGCCGTTCGCCAGCAGGTCGAGGAGATCATCGGCCAGGGCCAGCAGGCCCCGTCCGGTCACATTCCCTTCACCCCCCGGGCGAAGAAGGTCCTGGAGCTGTCGCTCCGGGAGGCCCTGCAGCTCGGTCACAACTACATCGGCACCGAGCACATCCTGCTCGGCCTCATCCGCGAGGGCGAGGGCGTCGCCGCCCAGGTCCTGGTGAAGCTCGGCGCCGACCTCAACCGGGTGCGCCAGCAGGTCATCCAGCTGCTCTCCGGCTACCAGACCGGGGGCGGCAAGGAGTCGGCCACGGCCGGCGGGCCCGCCGAGGGCACCCCGTCGACCTCGCTGGTCCTGGACCAGTTCGGCCGCAACCTCACCCAGGCCGCCCGCGAGGCCAAGCTCGACCCGGTGATCGGGCGCGAGAAGGAAATCGAGCGGGTCATGCAGGTGCTGTCCCGCCGCACCAAGAACAACCCCGTGCTGATCGGTGAGCCCGGCGTCGGCAAGACGGCCGTGGTGGAGGGCCTGGCCCAGGCGATCGTCAAGGGCGAGGTCCCGGAGACGCTCAAGGACAAGCAGCTCTACACGCTGGACCTGGGCGCCCTGGTGGCCGGCTCCCGCTACCGCGGTGACTTCGAGGAGCGCCTGAAGAAGGTCCTCAAGGAGATCCGCACCCGCGGCGACATCATCCTGTTCATCGACGAGCTGCACACCCTGGTCGGCGCGGGCGCCGCCGAGGGCGCCATCGACGCCGCCAGCATCCTCAAGCCGATGCTGGCCCGCGGCGAGCTGCAGACCATCGGTGCCACCACCCTGGACGAGTACCGCAAGCACCTGGAGAAGGACGCCGCGCTGGAGCGCCGCTTCCAGCCGATCCAGGTCGCCGAGCCCTCGCTGCCGCACACCATCGAGATCCTCAAGGGTCTGCGCGACCGCTACGAGGCCCATCACCGGGTCTCCATCACGGACGCCGCCCTGGTCGCCGCCGCCACCCTGGCCGACCGGTACATCTCGGACCGCTTCCTGCCGGACAAGGCCATCGACCTGATCGACGAGGCCGGTTCGCGCATGCGCATCCGCCGGATGACCGCGCCGCCGGACCTGCGCGAGTTCGACGAGAAGATCGCCGACGTGCGCCGCGAGAAGGAGAGCGCGATCGACGCGCAGGACTTCGAGAAGGCCGCGTCCCTGCGCGACGACGAGAAGCAGCTCCTGCAGGCCAAGACCAAGCGCGAGAAGGAGTGGAAGGCCGGCGACATGGACGTCGTCGCGGAGGTGGACGAGGAGCTCATCGCCGAGGTCCTGGCCACCGCCACCGGCATCCCGGTCTTCAAGCTCACCGAGGAGGAGTCCTCGCGGCTGCTGCGCATGGAGGACGAGCTGCACAAGCGCGTCATCGGCCAGAAGGACGCCATCAAGGCGCTCTCCCAGGCCATCCGGCGCACCCGCGCGGGCCTCAAGGACCCGAAGCGCCCCGGCGGCTCGTTCATCTTCGCCGGCCCGTCCGGTGTCGGTAAGACCGAGCTGTCCAAGACGCTCGCCGAGTTCCTCTTCGGCGACGAGGACGCACTGATCTCGCTCGACATGTCCGAGTTCTCGGAGAAGCACACCGTCTCCCGGCTCTTCGGTTCGCCCCCCGGCTACGTGGGCTACGAGGAGGGCGGCCAGCTGACCGAGAAGGTGCGCCGCAAGCCGTTCTCCGTCGTCCTCTTCGACGAGGTGGAGAAGGCCCACCCGGACATCTTCAACTCGCTGCTGCAGATCCTGGAGGACGGTCGGCTGACCGACTCCCAGGGCCGCGTGGTCGACTTCAAGAACACCGTCATCATCATGACGACCAACCTCGGCACCCGGGACATCTCCAAGGGGTTCAACCTGGGCTTCGCGGCCACGGGCGACTCCACCACCGGGTACGAGCGGATGAAGGCGAAGGTCGGCGAGGAGCTCAAGCAGCACTTCCGCCCCGAGTTCCTGAACCGTGTCGACGACATCGTGGTCTTCCACCAGCTGTCCGAGGAAGACATCATCCAGATCGTCGACCTGATGATCGACAAGGTGGACGGTCGGCTCAGGGACCGTGACATGGGCCTGGAGCTCAGCATCGAGGCCAAGAAGCTGCTGGCCAAGCGCGGCTACGACCCGCTGCTCGGTGCCCGTCCGCTGCGCCGCACCATCCAGCGCGAGATCGAGGACCACCTCTCCGAGAAGATCCTCTTCGGCGAGCTGCGGGCCGGCCACATCGTGGTCGTCGGGGTCGAGGGCGAGGGCAAGGAAGCGAAGTTCACCTTCCGGGGCGAGGAGAAGTCCGCGGTCGCGGACACTCCGGCCGCGGTCGCCTCGTCGGGTCCGGACCTGACGAAGTAGCAACAGTTAACAGATAACAGCACACGGTCTGGGCCCCTGGCGTTCGCGCCAGGGGCCCGGGCCGTTTTGCGTGGCATCGCGGAAGCCGTGACGCGTCCCACGAAGTCGCAGCTGGCGGGCCCGGCCGGGGGCTGGTGTGCGTGCGACCGGATTTCAAGGCAACTTTAACGCTACGGATATTGACAGATCGTCAGCTGATAGGGAGTCGCGGAGCATAGCGCTGTGGCCATGTCACGGTCAAGGTCTATCTTTTCCGCCCCCGCTTGGATCAAATACGTCCCACCTGTCTTTCATTGGTTCACCGGAAGGCCAAGAGCCGGACCGGTTTGGGGAGGACGTCACAACGTTGAAGATGACCAGGAAAGCCGCTGCGGCCGCCACGGCCGGGGCGGTCATAGCCGCGCTCGGCGCGGGGCTGTTCCCGAGCATGGCCGTCGCGGCCGGCTCTGCCCCCGTCCCGAACGACCCGGCCGACGCCGTTCAGATCAGCACTGATCACAACATTCCGGGCCCGCTGACCGAGAAGGTCGAGGCCGAGCAGAAGCTCGCCACCGAGCAGCTGCTCGCCGGCACCGCCAAGATCGAGCAGCACGGCGGCGGCAGCAGCATCAAGCTCGGCAAGGACAAGTACGTCGAGCTCGCCCGTGAGCGCACGGACAAGATCTTCACCATCCTGGTCGACTTCAGCGACCAGGTGGACAACACCACCAAGACCGCCGATGGCAAGATCAAGTACGGCGGCACCCCCGGCCCGCAGCGCAACCAGATCGAGAAGCCGGACCCGGCCACCAACAACTCGACGCTGTGGCAGGCCGACTACAACCAGCAGCACTACCAGGACCTGTACTTCAGCAAGAACCAGGACTCGCTGAAGACCTACTACGAGAAGCAGTCCTCGGGCCGCTACTCGGTGGACGGTCAGGTCACCGACTGGGTGCGGGTGCCGTGGAACGAGGCCCGTTACGGCTCGGACTTCTGTGGCCAGCACGTCTGCAACAACGCGCAGGACCTGATCCGCGACGGCATCAACGCCTGGGTCGCCGACCAGAAGGCCAAGGGCCAGACGGACGCTCAGATCAAGGCCACGATCTCGCAGTACGACCAGTGGGACCGGTACGACTACAACCACAACGGCAACTTCAACGAGCCGGACGGTTACATCGACCACTTCCAGATCGTGCACGCCGGTGAGGACCAGTCGGCCGGCGGTGGCAAGCAGGGCACCGACGCGCTCTGGGCCCACCGCTCGTACGTCTACAGCACCCAGGCCGGCTCCACCGGCCCGTCCGACAACAAGCTGGGTGGCACCCCGGTCGGCGACACCGGCATCTGGATCGGCGACTACACCATGCAGCCCGAGAACGGCGGCCTCGGTGTCTTCGCCCACGAGTACGGTCACGACCTCGGCCTCCCGGACCTGTACGACACCACGGGCAGCGGAATCGACAACTCGGTCGGCTTCTGGTCGCTGATGTCCTCCGGCTCCTGGCTCGGCGAGGGCAAGAACTCGATCGGCGACATGCCGAACGACCTCGACGCCTGGAGCAAGCTCAAGCTCGGCTGGCTGAAGTTCGACAAGGCCAAGGCCAGCACCGAGTCGACCCACCACATCGGCCCGGTCGAGTTCAACACCAAGCTGCCGCAGGCACTGGTCGTCGACCTCCCGAAGAAGCCCGTCACCACCGTGATCAACACCCCGTACGCGGGTGCCAACGAGTGGTGGAGCGGCAGCGCCGACGACCTGAACGTCACGCTGACCCGCGACGTCGACCTGACCGGCAAGACCACCGCCTCGCTCACCGCGAAGGCCTGGTACGAGCTGGAGCAGGACTTCGACTACGCCTACGGCGAGGTCTCCACCGACGGTGGCGCCACCTGGAAGGCCCTGGACGGCACCTTCAACGGCGTCGCCCTCCCGCACGACCCGGCCGACAACGCCGCCCTGAGCGGCACCTCGGGCAACAAGTGGGGCGACCTGGTCTTCCCGCTGGACGCCTACGCCGGCAAGGCCATCAAGGTCCGCTTCCACAACACCACGGACGGCGGCCTGCACCTCAAGGGCCTGGCCCTGGACGACATCGCCGTCACCGCCAACGGTGCCACCGTCTTCTCCGACGGTGCCGAGAACGGTGACAACGGCTGGACCGCCAACGGCTTCTCGCGGACCACCGGCAAGTTCACCCAGGACTACGCCCAGTACTACATCGCCGAGAACCGTCAGCCGATCTCGTACGACCGGACCCTGAAGACCGGCCCGTACAACTTCGGCTTCGCCGACAGGCCGAACTGGGTGGAGCACTACCCCTACCAGGCCGGTCTGCTGATCTGGCTGTGGGACACCTCCCAGAGCGACAACAACGTCACCAACCACAAGGGTTCGGGCCTGCTCCTCCCGATCGACTCGCACCCGACCCCGCTGAAGTGGAACGACGGCACCCTGATGCGCCCGCGCATCCAGGGCTACGACTCCACCTTCGGCTCGCGCAAGGTCGACAGCCTGACCCTGCACAAGAACGGCGTCGAGACGGTCGTCCCGAAGGCCAAGGGCATCGACTCGTTCAGCGACCTGAAGTCGTACTGGTCGGCGGACAACCCGTACAGCAGCGTCATCGTCCCCAAGACCGGCACCAGCATCGAGGTCGAGAACGAGTCCTCGAACTACCTCGAGACCTGGATCCGCGTCCGCCCCGTCGACAACTGATCGAACCGAGCAGTGACGATCAGCCTGTGACCAGGCAGCACTGATACACCCTGTCCGGCCCGTCCCCGCACCGCGCGGGGGCGGGCCGGACGTCTGTTCAGGCCGACCGGCGCGGCAGCAGGGCGAGGAAGGCCGCCGCGGCCTCGGCGACGTCCGCGGCCGTCCACTCCAGGGCGTCGGCGGCCACCGTGACCTCCGTCATCGACAGACCCGGCAGGCCGTTCTCGCGCCAGCCGCCGAACAGCGCGGTCCGCGACTCCTCCGCCAGCCGCAGACCCGCCTCCTCCAGCTCCCCGGGAGCGTGGGGAAGCCAGAGCTGGAACTGGTGGGTGTGCGGCGGGGCCGGGTGGACCCGGGCCCCCGGCACGGCCGCGAACGCCTCGGCCAGGGCCGCCGCGACGGTCCTCGCATGCGTCACATACCCCTCCAGGAGCGGCAGTTCACGATCCAGCCCGGCGAGCGCGGCCAGCGCGGCCGGCCACTGCTGGAAGAGCTGGCCACCGTACCGGTGCCGCCAGGTCCTGGCGGTCCGGACGAAGCCGGCCCCGCCGGCCAGCGCGGCGCCGCTGAGCCCGCCGAGGGTCTTGTAGAAGGAGACGTAGACCGAGTCGGTCAGCGCGACGATCTCCGGCAGCGGGCGGCCGAGATGGACCACCGACTCCCAGATCCGGGCGCCGTCGAGGTGCAGCGCCGCGCCGTGCTCCGCCCGGACGACCTCGGCGACGGCCGCCAGTTCCTCCCAGTCCGGCAGGACGAACCCGGCCTCGCGCAACGGCAGCTCCAGGATCATGGCGGCGTACGGCTCGTCGAAGCCGCGGAGCTCGGCCACCGTGGGCAGACGCGGCGCGATGGTGGGCCAGACGCTGCGCAGCCCGCTGAGGGCGCTGAGCGCGTGCCGCTCGTGCTGCTCGGTGTGGCCGAGCGGATGCGCCGCGACGGTCCGCAGCCCGGCGGCCTCGGCGTGGATCCGCAGCGCGATCTGCTGCGCCATGGTGCCGGTGGGGAAGAAGGCCGCGTCCTCGGTGCCGAGCAGCCCGGCGATCCGGCACTCCAGGGTCCGGACCACGCCGTCGCCGTACATGTCCGGCCGGCGGTCCAGGTCGTACACGCTCGCGCCCTCCTCGGCCAGGGCGGCGAGGCGGTCGCGCAGGCTCTGCGGCCGGGCGCCGGAGAGCAGCCGCTCACAGCCGCGCAGTGCGGCGAAGCGGCGGTCCTGGATGCTCTGCCGGTCGCCGCCTTCGGTCTCTTTGCTCCTATTGGCATACATGCGTTGATGGTCCCGCAGCGGGACCGTCCGGTCAGCGGTGCGGACACGGGCGGACGGCCAAACCCCGGCGGCGGGTGGCACTGGTCACAGCGCCGCGCTCCGATACGAGCGGCGGTAGTAGAGCGGTGCGGTGGCCGGCCGGGGCGACGAAAGCCGTGAACTGACGATCGGATCACATGATCGTTACTCCGTCGGCTTGAATCTCCGACGCAACGCTGACTACACGCCGTAGTAGGTCACACCGTTTGGGACTCCGCTCGGTGACGGTTAAACCTGAGTGGTCCCCCGCTCAGCACGCCCGAACGGGCCCCTGTGCTGCCCCCGTACGTTCGTGAGGTTGAGCTACCGATGTCCTCTGTCCCGCCCATGGGGCCGGCTCTGCGCCGCCTCGCCGCCCGCACGGCGGCCCAGGCGGCGGCCTGGCAGCCCAGGCTCGGCCGCGCCGTCCGCACCCATACCGCACCGCTGCGCGCACTCGCGGCGCCCGCTCCCGCCCTGCCCGGCACCCGGCTCTGGGACGACCGGCACCGCACCGTCACCGCGGTCGGCGCCACCGCGGTGATACTGTCCGGCGCCCTGCTGGTCGCTTCCCCGGGCAGCGCCTCGGCCCAGACGGTCATACCCACCACCCCCGGCAGCTCGGCCTTCACCGCCCCGCAGGGCGCGGCCCCCGCCCCAGGCCTGGTCCAGGTGTCGGGGCCGAGCCCGTACAAGCTGCCGCACGAGCAGGACTCGGCACAGGAGTACGTGACGGTCGCCGCGAATCTCCTGCCCGTCGAGCCACCCGTCGAGGTGCCCGCCGAGCCGGCCCCCGCCGAGGACCAGGCGCCCGCGCCCGAACCGGCCCCGGAGCCGGCGCCCGCCCCCGCGCCGGAGTGGTCCGCCCCGGTGCCCGGCGCGCCCACCAGCAACCCGTACGGCGTGGCCAACCCGGAGTACGCGGCCGGCTATCACACCGGGGTGGACTTCGCGGTCGCCCCGGGCACCCCGCTGCTCGCGGTCGGGAACGCCACCGTGGTCTCGGCCGGCTGGGACGGCGCCTACGGCAAGGAGGTCGTCCTGCGGCTGGCGGACGGGCGCTTCGCGCAGTACGCGCACCTGTCGTCGGTCTCGGTGTCGACGGGCGACCGGGTGGCGGCGGCCGAGGAGATCGGCCGGTCCGGGAACACCGGCAACTCGACCGGGCCCCACCTGCACTTCGAGATCCGTGCCAGCAACCACTACGGCGCGGTGATCAACCCGATCGCGTACCTCTCCGGGCACGGGGTCACCGGGTTCTGACGACCGCGCCGGTGGCCGGGCGGCCCGGTCACCGGCGCTTTCGCCGGTCGGGCCGCCCTTCGGTGTGCTCCGCCGCGGGGCGGCCCGGGCGGCCACGAGCCGGCTGCGGGTCGGACGTGTGGACCGGGCGTGTGGACCGGGCGTGTGGACCGGACGGGCGCGGGCGGGTCAGACGTGCGCGGCCGGGTGGCCGATCAGGCCGCCGATCTCCAGCGCGACCTGCTGCGCGGCCGTCATGGCCTCCCCCAGGGTGGCCACCTTCGCCTCGCCGTCCTGCGGGTGGTCCGCCGCCTGGCATTCGGAGATGTCCTGCTTGAGCATGAACAGCGCCGAGTTGATGGTGAACAGCGACATCGCGGCGCGCAGCCGGTTCTGGAAGCTCGCGTCCGGGCCGTGCACCAGCCGGATCATCGCGACCATGCGCTCCTTGAACTCCAGCCCGGCCGGCGACTCGCGCAGCGCGGGCTGGTTCTCGTGGAAGAACCGCAGCAGCGGCGCCCGCTCGGACATTCCGGCCGCGAACCGCCGGATCAGCTCGTCCCGGAGCTCCGGCGTCCACGGCTGCTCGCGGCCCCACGCGATGGTGTCGTCGATCGGCGCGGCCATGCTCTGCACGATGCCGTGGACGATGTCGTCCTTGGTCTTGAAGTGGTAGTAGAGCGCGGCCTTGGTGACACCGAGCCGGTCGGCGATCTCACGCAGCGAGGTCTGCTCGTAGCCGTGCTCGGCGAAGAGCTCCAGTGCGACCGCGATGATGCGGGCCCGGGTGTCGCTACGGGGGCTGTGCGTGGTGCCCATGGCCTGCCTCATGACTGCGTCGGTGACTGCTGCTGCGCTCGGCGGGCGCCGGTCGGAGCGCCCGCCTCGGGCTCATTCTCCCTGGCCCGGAGATCCGTGGGAAAACTGGCTTGACGCCCGGCTGGTAAACAACCTACCGTGCCGACGGTCAGGAAACTAGCCGGGCGACAAGTAAGTAAGCCGTTGCAGGCCCGACGGTCGTCCAACATCCAGTCCGGGAGACACGGAACCCATGTCACAACCGAAGGCCGACAACCCGGCACCGGAGAAGAGGACGGCCGAGGAGGAGGTGCCGCGGTCACCCCGCGAGATCCGCCTGGTCATGGTCGGCCTGGTGGTCACCATGCTGCTGGCCATGCTCGACAACCTGATCGTCGGCACCGCGATGCCGACGATCGTCGGCGACCTGGGCGGTGCCGAGCACCTGTCCTGGGTGGTCACCTCGTACACCCTGGCCACCGCCGCCTCCACCCCGATCTGGGGCAAGATCGGCGACCTCTACGGCCGCAAGGGCACCTTCCTCACCTCGATCGTGATCTTCCTGGCGGGCTCGGCCCTCTCCGGGCTCTCGCAGAACATGAACGAGCTGATCGGCTTCCGCGCCCTCCAGGGCCTCGGCGCCGGCGGTCTGATGGTCGGCGTGATGTCGATCATGGGCGCGCTGGTCCCGCCGCGCGACCGCGGCAAGTACCAGGGCATGTTCGCCGCGGTGATGGCGCTCGCGACCATCGGCGGCCCGCTGGTCGGCGGCTTCATCACCGACCACCTGAGCTGGCACTGGACCTTCTACATCAACCTGCCGCTCGGCGTCGTCGCCCTCGCCGTCGTGATGGTCACCCTGAAGCTGCCGAAGGTCCGCAGCAAGGCCCGGATCGACTACCTCGGCGCCGTCCTGCTCACCACCGGCATCACCTCCCTCACCCTGATCACCACCTGGGGCGGCCAGGAGTACGCCTGGGGCTCCAAGCAGATCCTGGGCCTGGCCGCGCTCGCCGCCGCCACCCTGATCGCCTTCTGCTACGTCGAGCAGCGGGTCCAGGAGCCGATGCTCCCGCTCGACCTGTTCAAGAACCTGAACTTCACCCTGGTCTCGCTGATCGGCTTCATCGTCGGCTTCGTGATGTTCGGCTCGACCGTCTTCCTGCCGCTCTACCAGCAGACCGTGCAGGGTGCCTCGGCCACCAACTCCGGCCTGCTGCTGATGCCGATGATGTTCGGCATGCTGGTGGTCTCGCTGGTGGTCGGCCAGGCGGTGACCAAGACCGGCAAGTACCGGATCTTCCCGATCATCGGCACGATCGTGATGACCGTCGGCATGGCGCTGCTCTCCACCCTCTCCACCGAGACCAGCAGCTTCACCTCCGCCTGCTGGATGGTGGTACTGGGCGCCGGCATGGGCTTCCTGATGCAGATCACCATGCTGGTCGCGCAGAACAGCGTCGAGCTCAAGGACATGGGCGTGGCCAGCTCCACCGCCACCCTGTTCCGCACCATCGGCGGCTCCTTCGGTGTGGCGCTGTTCGGCGCGCTGTTCAACAACCGGGTCACCGCGACCATGAAGGAGCGGCTCGGCGACGCGGCCTCGGGCGGCGGCGCGCAGGCCGACCCGGGCCAGATGAGCCCGGCCGCGCTCCGGGCGCTGCCCGCCCCGGTCCAGGACGCCTACCACCACGCGGTGGCCAACGGCATGCACACCGTCTTCCTCTGGGGCGCGGGGGTCGCGGTGATCGCGATCGCCGCCGCGGTCTTCATGCGCGAGGTGCCGCTGCGCGGCGCCGGGACGCCGCCGGAGGACGGGAAGGACGGCGGGAAGTCCGCCGAGCTCAACGCCGAGGCAGTGGCGATCTGACCTTACGCAAATCCCCCCTCTCACCCGAGAGGGGGGATTTCTTTTTCTCCGGGCTCCGCCCCGGAGTTCGTCACGTCATTGCGGCAGGCGGTAGACACCCTGCTCGACCGGCTCGACCAGGCCGTCGGCCACCAGCCCGTCCAGCGCCCGGGCCCGCTGCACCGCGTCCGGCCAGACGGCGTCCAGCCGGGCCTGCTCCACCGAGCCGTGCGCGTCCCGCAGCACCGCCAGCAGCTTGCCGCGCACCTGCCGGTCGGTGCCCTCGTACGACTGGCCGCGCCGGGCCGGGCCCTCGTAGGGCGGGCAGCCGGCCCGCTGCCAGGCGCAGTGGCTGAACAGCGGGCAGCCGCCGCACTCGGGGCTGCGCGCGGTGCAGACCAGCGCGCCCAGTTCCATCACACCGACCGCCCAGGTCGCCGCCGTCTCGGCCGCGTCCGGCAGCAGCGCGGTCGCCGTCCGCCGCTCGGCCGCCGTGGTGGCCTGCGCGGGGTACTCCACGCCCGTCACGGCGCGGGCGAAGACCCGGCGGACGTTGGTGTCCAGCACCACATGCCGCTGGCGGAAGGCGAACGAGGCCACCGCCGCCGCCGTGTACTCCCCCACCCCGGGCAGCGAGAGCAGCGTCGCGTGGTCGTCCGGCACCTGGCCGTCGTGCCCCTCGGTGATCGCCACCGCCGCCGCGTGCAGCCGCAGCGCCCGCCGGGGGTAACCCAGTCGCCCCCACATCCGGACGGCCTCGCCGGGCGCGTCCGCCGCCAGGTCCGCGGGGGTGGGCCAGCGCTCCAGCCACGCCCGGTACGCGGGCAGCACCCGCTTCACCGGGGTCTGCTGGAGCATGAACTCGCTCACCATCACCGCCCAGGGCGAGGCCTCCGGCGTCCGCCACGGAAGATCGCGCGCGTTGGCCTCGTACCAGCCGAGGACGGTCGAGTGCAGCACCGGCAGCGGCAGCGCCGACGGGGCGGCGGCGGGTGCGGGGACGGCGGGGGTGACGGTGATGGCAGCCATGGCCCTTCGATCCTCCCACGACCGCGCTCACGCCCGCGCCCCCGGCCGAATCGGAGCGCGCTGCTCCGGATGGTCTACGGAAAAACCCTCGTTTCGGTCTCCCCCGAACGGCGCAAATGGCGGATCATGTGAAGGAAGGGGCGACTGTGCGGTGTTGGTACGTCAAGGGACACACACTGTCTCGTAGAGTTTGGGCGTGCCTTCTCTGCGTCAACCCGTGGGACCACTGCCGGCCTCGATCTACTGGCGCCGGCGCATCGTCGTGCTCGCCGCCGCCGTCGTGGTCATCGCCCTGATTCTCTGGCTGATGTCCGATCAGGGCGGCGGTGGCGACGACTCCCAGGGCAAGGCCGCCCAGGCCGTGCCGTCCCAGTCCCAGTCCCAGTCACCCGCCCAGGCGATCACGCCCGGCGCCTCCCCGAGCGGCCCCGTGAGCGGCGCACGCCCCGGCGGCGGTGCCGCTCCGAGCGGCGGCGCGGTCGCCGGCTCCGGCGGCGGCGATGTCAGCCTCAGCACCGGCGGCACCGGCGGGGGCAGTGCGCCCAGCCCGGCCCCCGGCGGCGCGGGCGGTGGTACGGGCGGCGCGGGCGGCAGCGGCGGCTCGACCGGCGGCAACGGTGGCGGCACGCCGCCGGTGAACACCACCGAGGTGATGGCCCTGCCGGTCTGCGCCTCGTCGCAGGTGACGCTGGAGCTGGCCAGCGCGCAGAACTCCTACCAGCCCAAGGACAAGCCCCGGCTGGCGCTGACCATCCACAACGCCGCCGGCAGCAACTGCCGGGTGGACCTGGGCCGGACGACCTCCGCCATCACCGTGACGGCCGCCAACGGCGACCGGATCTGGTCCTCCGGCGACTGCCCGGCGGACCGTGGCAGCAGCTGGGTGCAGGTCCCGGCGAACGGCGGCATGACCGAGACCTTCACCTGGGACCGCAGCCGCAGCAAGCAGCAGTGCGCCACGGCCGACCCGGCGCCCGCCACGGCCGGCACCTACCTGGTGGTCGCCGACCTCGCCGGCCTCTCCGGCGGCCAGGTCTCGGCGCGCTCCTCGATCCGGCTGGAGAACTGACCTCCACTCAGCCGTCCCGTCCGAAGCCCCGGCCACCGCGCCGGGGCTTCGGCGTTTCCGGCCCTTCCCGGCGCTCCCAGCGCCTCCCCGCACTTCCTGTGCCTCCCGCACTTCCCGGGCACCCCTGACACCCCTGACACCCCTGACACCCCCGGGCACGCCGCCCGGACGGCGTTCCGCGGCGCCGTCCGACGCGTTCCGGCCGCCTCGACGGGGCACCGCGCGACCACGGCGTTGAGGAACGGTATCGGCCGGTGACGCCCGGATGGCCCCGGGTGGCACCGAGGCCGGGCCGACGCCCGCCGGATGCCCGTTTCATCCGCTTTGGCCGCGGCTCCGCGTGTCCCCGGAGTGTCTCCGCAATGTCCCCGGCATAGCGGCCCCATGACGACCCGAAACCCTTCTTGTCGCGTTCCTGCCATCGGCCGAATCCTGATGACCCCGGGCCGTGACACCGCCCGGACCCCGCTCCGCACCACCGACGAGGAGGAACACCTCTCATGGCAGTGCAGCGCATCACCCGCCGCCGGACCGCGGCCGCCCTCACCACCGCGATCGCCACCGCCGTCCTCTGCGGCGCCGCCACCCTGCCGGCCGGCGCGGCAGAGCTCCCGGAAGGCGTCGTCCAGCAGGCCGACTCGCCGACCGCCGTCCCGGGCAGCTACATCGTCATCCTCAAGGCGGCCTCGGGCATCAAGGCCGGCTCCGCGCAGGGCCGGCAGGTGGTGGCCCGGCACGGCGGCCAGGTCCGGCAGACCTGGGACCGGGCGGTGAACGGCTACGAGGCCGCCCTGACGGCCGAACAGGCCCGCCGGCTGGCCGCCGATCCGGCCGTCGCGGCGGTCGAGGCCAACCAGACCTTCACCGTCGCCGCGACCCAGGTCAACCCGCCGTCCTGGGGCCTGGACCGGATCGACCAGCCGGCTCTCCCGCTCGACTCCCGCTACACCTACCCCGACGCGGCCGGCGCCGGGGTGACCGCGTACGTCATCGACACCGGCGTACGGGTCTCGCACACCGACTTCGGCGGCCGGGCCTCCGACGGCTACGACTTCGTCGACAACGACGCCGTGGCCCAGGACGGCAACGGCCACGGCACGCACGTCGCCGCGACCATCGCGGGCAGCGCCTACGGCGTGGCCAAGAGCGCCAAGGTGGTCGGCGTCCGGGTGCTCGACAACAACGGCTCCGGCACCACGGCCGGCGTGATCGCCGGCGTCAACTGGGTCACCCAGAACGCGAAGAAGCCCGCCGTCGCCAACCTCAGCCTCGGCGGCTCGCCCAGCACCACGCTGGACAGCGCCGTGGCCAACTCGATCGCCTCCGGCGTCACCTACGCCATCGCGGCCGGCAACTCCGCCGCCCCGGCGCAGAACTACTCCCCGGCGAGGGTCCCGACCGCGATCACCGTCGGCGCGACCACCGACACGGACGCCAAGGCCAGTTACTCCAACTACGGCAGCCGGGTGGACATCTTCGCCCCCGGCACGAACATCACCTCGGCCTGGAACACCAGTGACACGGCCACCAACACCATCTCCGGTACGTCGATGGCCAGTCCGCACGTGGCCGGCGCCGCCGCGATCTACCTCTCGTACCACCCGGGGGACACCCCGGCGAGCGTCACCAGCGCCCTCACCGCGGCCGCCACCAGCGGCGTGCTCACCTCGATCGGCAGCGGCAGCCCCAACCTGCTGCTGCGCGTCACCCAGTAGGACGGCCGGAACGACGGCAGTACGGCCGGAACGACGGACGGCCCCCGGGGAGTGGAATCCCCGGGGGCCGTCCCGTGCGTGCGGGTGCGCCGACCGTCAGACGTAGCGCTCCAGGATGGACGACTCGGCCAGCCGGGACAGACCCTCGCGGACCGAGCGGGCCCTGGTCTCGCCGACGCCCTCGACCGTCTGCAGATCGTCGATGCTGGCGGCGAGCAGCTTCTGCAGCCCGCCGAAGTGCTCGACCAGCCGCTCTATGACGGTGTTGGGCAGCCGCGGGATCTTGGCCAGCAGCCGGTAACCCCGCGGCGAGACCGCCGAGTCCAGCGACTCCGGCGAGCCCGAGTAGCCGAGCGCCTTGGCGACGGTCTGCAGGTCGAGCAGTTCGGCGTGGGTCAGCGCCTCCAGGTCGGCGAGCACCTCGGCGACCGTCCGGCCCTTCTTCGCGGCCCGCTCCGGGAAGTAGTCCCGGGCGACCAGCTCGCGCTCCGGCTCCACACCGGCGATCAGTTCGTCCAGCTGGAGCGAGAGCAGCCGGCCGTCGGTACCGAGCTCCAGCACGTAGCCGGCGATCTCGGTGGCGATCAGCCGGACCATCTCCAGCCGCTGGGCGACGGCGGTGACGTCCCGGACCGTCACCAGGTCCTCGATCTCCAGCGCGGAGAGCGTGCCGGCCACCTCGTCCAGGCGGAGCTTGTACCGCTCCAGGGTGGCGAGCGCCTGGTTGGCGCGGGAGAGGACGGTGGTCGAGTCCTCCAGCACCCGGCGGGTGCCGTTGACGTACATCGCGATCAGCCGCATCGAGTGCGAGACCGCGACCACCGGGAACCCGGTCTGCCGGTTGACCCGTTCCGCGGTGCGGTGCCGGGTACCGGTCTCGTCGGTGGGGATGGTGGAGTCCGGCATCAGGTGCACCCCGGCCCGGACGATCTTGGTGATGTCCTTGTCCAGCACCACCGCGCCGTCGAGCTTGCACAGCTCGCGCAGCCGGGTGGCGGTGAACTCGACGTCCAGGACGAACCCGCCGGTACAGATCGACTCGACCGTCTTGTCGAAGCCGAGCACGATCAAACCGCCGGTGTTGGCCCGCAGCACCCGCTCCAGGCCGTCACGCAGCCCCGTGCCGGGCGCGATGGCGCTGAGGGAGGCCCGCAGCAGGGCCTCCTCGCGGGAGGACTTGTCCGCCCGGTCGCTGGCTGCCACGTGACTCCTCCGGTCGACCCGTACCGCGCGCCTCGCGCGTGCGCCGGCCTACGGTCTGTTGCTCTGTCGCTTATTACTGCCTTATCGGCAATTAGACAGGGGAAAGTCTAACTGCGTGCGGCATCGACAGGGCTTGGGTCAGCGCAGTTCGTCGGAGTCGACCGGCTCCCACCCCTCCATGAGCTCCTCCGGGTAGGCCGCGACCGGGGTTTCGCGCCGCCCCGCGCGAGGGGCCGGCGGCGTCTCGCGCGGGGCCTCCGAAGCCCTGCGGCGGGTCGACGGTGCCTCACCACGCGGCTTGGCGGCGGCCCGACGGCGGCCGGGAATGGCCCGCAGCGCCTCGCCGATGTCCGCGACCTCGACCACCGTCATGCCCGCCGGCACCTTGCCCGGGTCCGGCGGGACCAGCGCGTGGGTGAAGCCCAGCCGGTGCGCCTCGGCGAGCCGCCGCTGCACACCCGTCACCCGGCGGACCTCGCCCGCGAGACCGACCTCGCCGATCGCCACCAGGTTGCTCGGCAGCGGGGTGTCGGAGGAGGAGCTGGCCACCGCGAGCGCGATCGCGAGGTCCGCGGACGGCTCGGTCAGCTTCACCCCGCCGACCGTCGCGGTGTAGATGTCCTGCTTGCCGAGCTTCACCCCGCCGTGCCGCTCGACCACGGCCAGGATCATCGCGATCCGGGGCGACTCCAGACCGGAGGTCGTCCGGCGCGGGGACGGGATCTGCGAATCCACCATCAGCGCCTGCACCTCCGCCACCAGCGGGCGGCGGCCCTCCAGGGTGACGGTCAGGCAGGTACCGGGAACGGGCTTGTCGCGCCTGGTCAGGAAGAGGCCGGAGGGGTCGGCCAGGCCCGTGATGCCCTCGTCGTGCAGTTCGAAGCAGCCGACCTCGTCGGTGGCGCCGTACCGGTTCTTGATACCGCGGATGATGCGCAGCCGGGCGTGGCGGTCCCCCTCGAAGCTCAGCACCACGTCCACCAGGTGCTCCAGCAGGCGGGGGCCGGCGATCTGGCCGTCCTTGGTGACGTGGCCGACCAGCAGGGTCGCCATGCCGCGGTCCTTGGACGCCCGGATCAGCGCGCCCGCCACCTCGCGGACCTGGGCCGGGCCGCCGGGGGCGCCGTCCAGCTCGGCGGAGGCGATGGTCTGCACCGAGTCCAGGATCAGCAGGCCCGGGCTGACCGCCTCGATGTGGCCGAGCACCGCGCCGAGATCGGACTCGGCGGCGAGGTAGAGGTGTTCGGAGAGCGCGTTGATCCGGTCGGCGCGCAGCCGGACCTGACCGGCCGACTCCTCACCGGTGACGTACAGGGTGCGGTGCCGGGCGCCGGCGGCCTTGGCCGCGACGTCCAGCAGCAGGGTCGACTTGCCGACGCCGGGCTCGCCGGCCAGCAGGACCACGGCGCCGGGGACGATGCCGCCGCCGAGCACCCGGTCGAGCTCGGGGACGCCGGTGGAGCGGGCCGTCGCCACCTGGCCGTCGACCTGGGCGATCGGCCGGGCGGGCGCGCTGACCGGGCCGGCGGCGGTGGTCCTGATCGGCACCGCGCCGTACTCCTCCACCGTGCCCCAGGCGTTGCACTCCGGGCACCGGCCGACCCACTTGGGCAGCTGGTTGCCGCACTCGGTGCAGCGGTACGCCGGGCGCGGCTTGGCGGTGGTCTTGGTACGGGCAGCCATGCGGCCCACCGTAGCGCCTGGGTCCGACAGCCCGGGTACGACGGCGACGACGGTGGTCGGCGCTCCGGTCGTGGACCGGGGTGGGTCCACAGATGGGCGATGTTGTTACCCGAAAGAAGTACAACAGCAGGGAATGGCCCGGGTGCGGCCCCCGGGCTCTCTACCGTCGGACAGGTGACGACGAGTGCTGAAGAGCCGCGCGACGCCGTGCTCGCGGCGTACGACCGGCAGGTGGACGGCCTGTTCACCTACTGTCTCTCGGTGCTGTGCGAGCACGACGCGGCGGCCGACGCCCTGCGGGAGGTACGGGAGCTGGCGCTGCGGCACGGGGCCCGGCTGGCCGAGCCCGGGCTGCTGCGGGCCTGGCTGTACTCGTTGGCTCGGTACTGCTGTCTGCGCCGGTTGCAGAACGGGCCGGGGACCTGGTCCGGTGCGGGCCACGGGGCCGGTGCGGCGCACGGGCCGCGGCCGGGGCTCCCGGCCGTCGAGGCCGCCCGGCGGCGGCGCGAGCTGGCCTCGCTGGCCTGGCCCGCGGCGGCGGGCACCGACCCCGAGCAGCGCGAGGCGCTGGAGCTGTCGGTACGGCATCGGCTGAGCCCGATCGAGGTGGCGGCCGTGCTGGGCGTGCCGTTCGACACCGCCCGGACGCTGCTCGCCTCGGCACAGGCGGAGGTCGAC
Source organism: Kitasatospora sp. NPDC092286 (assembly GCF_044755565.1). Classification (NCBI taxonomy): domain Bacteria; kingdom Bacillati; phylum Actinomycetota; class Actinomycetes; order Kitasatosporales; family Streptomycetaceae; genus Kitasatospora; species Kitasatospora sp. NPDC092286. The sequence continues at coordinate 482,239 of NZ_JBIVRD010000001.1, forward strand.
CGGACCGGGGCGGCGCTGCTGGTGCCCGGCGTCCGCGGCTGCCCCGGGCTGGACCGGCTCGGCGGGGCCGGGGCGGAGAGCCGACGGAACCGGGTGCTCGGCCCGGCGCCGCGCCGGGAGCTGGTGCGGCACGTGATGGACTGCCCGACCTGCCGGGGTACGGCGGAACGGGTGGCCGGAGGGGCGGCCGAGAGTGCGGCGGGGCTGTCCGGGCTGCCGGTGCTGTCCGCGCCCGCCGCCCGGCCCGGGCGGAGCGGCGGTGTGGTGTTCCTGCCGCAGGCGGCCCGGACGGTGGGGCGTGCGGGGTCGGCGGGACGGGTAGCGGTGGTCGAGCCGGGGCTGCGGTTCGACCAGAGCGGTTTCCCGCGTCACCGCGCGCCGGACGCGGGTCGTGGGTCGGCGGTGCGCCGGCGGGTCGTGACCACCGGGGTGCTGGCGGCTGTGCTGTTCGCTCCGGTGGCCGCGCTCTGGGCCGGCCACCGGAGCGGTGGCACCGCACGGGCCGCCGCTTCGGTCTCGTCGGTCCGGGTGGACGCGCACGGGCGGCCCGCCGGGTACCGGCCGGAGGGCCCCGGGTCGGCCGTGGACCGGCCGGATCCGGTGGGCCGGATGGGCCAGGACGGTGCCGCACCGGCGACGGCCGGGCTGGAACTCGCCGGTACCGGGGTGGTCAGTGCAGAAACGTTGCCCCCGGGGGCCCCGGGCCCCGCAATCGCCGTACCGAGCCGTGGCGCGACCCCGCTCGGCAGCCCCCTGCCGGTCACCGCGTCGGCCCCCGGCGGCGGCCTCCCGGCCGGGCCCACAGCCGGCGGACAGCCGGCGCCGCCCGCTCCGGCCGGACAGTTGACCGTCGAGGCGGGCGAGTACGGCAACCGGACCGTACTCACCCTGACCAACTCCGGCAGCACCGAGATCCGCTGGCACGCCGCCGTGGACGCGGCCTGGCTCCGGCTCGGCCGGGACGCCGGGACGCTCGCCCCGGGCCAGCGGATCACGGTGATCGTCACCGTGGACGAGGAGCTCGCCCCGGCCGTGCACTGGTCCGCCCGGATCGCGCTGCCGCCCTCGCAGGCCGTGGTCACCCTGGAGAGCGGCCCGCACAACCGGGGCGGTGGCACCTCCGCCTCGACCGACCCGACCACGAGCCCCGCCGACCCGGACCGGCCGTCCCAGGGCGGCACGCCGGGTGGCACGCCGTCCGCGACTCCGACGGGTCCGGGGCCCACGGCGGTCCCCTCCTCCCCGGCGCCGACCGCCTCACCGACGGCCGCCCCCAGCACGTCCTCACCCTCGCCTTCGCCCCCGGCCCCGACCGCCACCGCGTCCACACCCGCTCCGGTCTCTCCCTCGTCGCGCTGAGCCGAGACGCGGGCGAGGCCCGAACCGGGCGGATGCCGAGCCGGGCGGATGCCGGACCGGGCTGGGTGCCGGACCGGGCTGGGTGCCGGGTCGTCGGGCCACCAGATGGCCGGTTCGTCAGATGGTCAGCCTGGAGATCGCGTCGCCGACGTACGTCGCGCCGAGGACGACCAGGGACACCAGCACGATCGCCGGGTTGTGGGCGGCCGTCCACGCCTTCCACTCCCCCAGCGTCCTGGCCGCCCCGTCGCCGCCGAACAGGTGGACCGCCGACGGCAGCAGTGTGCAGAGCGAGCCGACCAGCACCAGCAGCGCGGCCGCCACCGCCTTGCCGCTGCCGGACGCCGTGCTGGTGGCGATCGAGAGGGCGCCGCCGACCGCCAGCACCAGGTTCTTCGGGTCGGCCGTCAACAGGACGGCGGCCAGGCCGACCACTCTGCCGGGGGTGGACCGGTGGACCGTCCGCATCCATGTCGGCGGGCCGTGCACATGCCCCTCGCGCGGGCGGTCCTTCCACCGCGTGAGGCCCAGGAGGAGAAGGAACACGCCGATCGCCAGCTTCAGCCACCACGCCCAGACCGGTTTCGAGGAACCGGTGGTCAGCCCCGAACCGGCCAGCACCACCACGGTGACCACCGCCGCCAGCGCCACCGCCCAGCCGGCCGCGAACGCCGCTCCGTTGACCCGGCCCTTCGGCGTGGCCAGCATCAGGATCACCGCGATCAGCGGCAGCGGGCTGATCGCGATACCCACGGCCGAGGCCAGCATCTGGCCGACGGCGTCGCCCATGCTCCTGCCTCTCGTCGGTACGACGCCTCGGGGCTCCGCGAACCGGGCGCGGTGACCCTCGGGCGGCTACTCGGGGTCAGTTGCTCGGGGTCAGCTGCTCGGACTCGGAGAGCCGGGTTCAGTGCCGCTGGATCGGTGGCACCCGGTAGGTGCCGTCCAGGGCGGCCCGTTTCGGCTGGTAGAGCCGGATGATCGGCCGGAACCCGCCCTCCGGGGTGGGCAGCCAGTTCGCCACCGCGGCGGGGTGGGAGGGCGGTTCGTGCTGGAGCAGCAGGGTCAGCGAACCGTCCTCGCCGTACACCAGGCCGGGGGTGCGGTCGCCGATCGAGTAGCGCGCGATCGGGTTCGCCACCAGGTGGTACTCCGGCAGCCCGTACATGGTGACGGACCAGAAGGCGTCCGCCGGCGGGGGTTCGTCGAAGCGCAGCGTGTACGCGTGCGCGCCGCTGAGCGGCCGGCCGTCGGCGTCGTCGTACGTCGTCGCGTAGACCGCCTCGTACGCGTGGTTGCCCCAGAGGCCGGCGCGGGCGGCGGCGGCCCGGCTGAGGTAGGCGGCGCGGCGGTCGGGGATGCGCCACTCGGAGTCGTCGATGGTGCCGGGGCCGAGGAAGTCGACGTTGTAGTCGAAGAGGTGCAGCCCCGCCCGCCACTCGCCGGCCGGGTGGTCCTCCGGTGGCCGGGTGGCGGCCTCGACCCGTTCGCGGCCCGCCGCCATGCCCTTGAGCAGGGCCAGCGTCCATTCCGGCGCGGGGGCGCGGTAGGGGGAGGGGCCGACGTCGAGCAGGCCGAGCGGGGCGAACCGCTGCTGGTACTCGATGTCGGCCGCGGCGGGCGGGAAGGCCGCCATCCAGATCCGCAGCCGTTCGAAGAAGGCCAGCCGCTCGGGCACCTCGAAGTCGGGTTCGGGCAGTCCGGCGACCAGGCCGCCCGGCTCCAGCGGTTCGAGCGTCAGCCCTTCCTGGAGCGCCCGGACCCGTGGCAGGTCGTCGGGGCCCGTGCAGGCGAAGCGGCCGACGATGCAGGCCACCGTGGTCGGCGCGACGATCACCCGCTGGGGGTCGGCCGGGGTGCCGTGCCAGTCGGGCGGGACGATCAGCCAGGTCTGCCCGCCGGTGCCGGTGGCCCGCGAGCCGAGGTAGGCGAAGTTGTCGGTCCACGCGTCGACGAACTGCAGCACGTAGTACGCCCCACCGGTGTCCGGCACGCTCAGCACCTGCGGGCCCTCGGAGAGGTCGAGCTGGGCGACCGAGTAGACGGTGTCGTTGTTGACCGAGGCGAAGGGGTCGTCCGGCCCGGCCAGCCGGGTGGCGTGGCTGAAGTGGTTGAACGGCGCCGCCGGCAGGATCCCCACGCCGCCCTGGGTGAAGCGCTCGACCATGGTGAGGTCGGAGACGAGCGGGTAGCCGTAGACGTAGGCGTCGGCGGCCAGGGCCTCCAGCTCGGGCTGGGTCATCGGGAGTCCTTCTCGGGTCCGGGGGAACGGGCGGTGCGGCTCGGGGTCGGGGTCGGGGAACGGGCGACGGCGCGGGTTCGGTGCGGGGGGGTCGGAGCGGAGGTCAGAGCGGGGTCAGTGGCGGGAGTCGCCAACGGCCGTCGAGGACGGACTGGTCCGGACCGTAGAGCCGGACGACGATCGTGAACGGTCCGTCGGGCGCGGGCAGCCAGTTGGCCGAGTGCTGGGTGTTGGCGGGCCGCTTGTGCTGGATGTGGAGGGTGAGGCCGCCGTCCGGCTCGCGGACCAGCCCGGGGGTGCGGTCGCCGATCGCATAGCGGTCCAGGGTGTTGTCGACGAGCCGGCGCTCCGGGAGCGCGTACATGGTGGCCGACCAGAAGAAGCGGGCGGGCGGCAGGTCGTCCGGGCCGAACCGGACGACGTAGTCGCGGTCGCTGGCGTTCGGCGGCTGGTTGCCCGCGCTGTCGGCGGCCCAGCCGCCGTACCAGGTCTCGTCGGCGGGCAGCCCGTACAGATCCACGGCGGCGGCGACCGCCTGCTTGAGGTACTCGGTGCCGATCTGCTCGCGGGTGCCGAAGAGACCGGTCGAGGTGGTGGTCCGGTCGGCGGCGCTTCGCAGTTCGGCCTGACCGTCGGCGATGCCGCGTTCGATCTCGGCGCGCACCACGATCGGCAGCGCGGCGGGCTCGAAGTCGCCGCGGCCGTCGATGCCGAGGTCGGTCAGGCGGGTACGGAGATCGGCCTCGGCGGGGAGCACCGGGAAGAAGCCGAGCAGGAAGTCGAGGAAGCTGAAGAACTCGATGCCGTCCATGACCTCCTCGCGCCAGACCGGCCAGACCGGGTGGGGGGCGGGCGGGGGCGCCGGCGTGCCCGCGTACTCGTGCAGCGGGCGCAGCCGGTAGCCCTGCTGGACCAGCTTCAGCTCCTCGACCGCCTCGGGTGCGGGCCCGGCGAGGTGGGTGCGGCCGAGGATGCCGACCAGCTGGGTGGCGGTGCGGATGACGCCCTTGATGCCCGTGGGGACCTCGCCCTGCCAGCCCGGGCCGGCCACCAGGTAGTCGCCGGCCTCCTGGCCGGTGGCCCGGGCGCCGATGAACCCGGCGTACACGGTGTCGAGTTCGTGCAGCGGGAGGACGTAGTAGCGGTCCTCGGCGGGGACGGAGACCACCCAGGGCTCGGTGCGCAGATCGAGCCAGGCCCGGGAGCGGGAGGTGTCGTTGTCGGGGGTGTCGGCATCGGTGTCGGCCGGGGTGAAGGGCTGCGGATAGTGCCGGAAGACGCCGAAACCGCCGACGTACCCCGGGTCCGCGTCGTCCACGGCCTGCGCGTACAGGGTGCGGTAGTTCCGCAGGATCGGGTAGCCGCGGATCCACGCTTCGGCGGCGGTCGCACGGATGGTGGCCGGGTCCACGAGTGCCGGGTTGCCCATTGCTGTCGCTCTCCCCAGTGGTCGCTCGCCCCGGTGCCGGAGCACCGCTCCTATACGGACATATCGGTACAAAGGGGATGCTATGCGGGTCGGATTCGATCAGCACCTCGGCCGGGGGCGCCGACGGCCGGTCCCCGCCGCACCCGACTGCCCTGCTCCCCGGGCTCCCCTGAATCCCCTGCGCCTCCGCTCAGCGCGAACGGGGGCATGCGGGCGAGGGGGACAGAAGAGCTTTCCGGTATGAAGATCCTCCTGCTTGGGGGTTCGTCCTTTCTGGGGCGCGCCTTCGCCTCCGAAGCCCTGGCCCGCGGCGATGAGGTGACCACCTTCAACCGAGGCCGTCCCGGCACCGACCTGCCCGGCGTCCAGGCCGTCCGGGGCGAGCGTGACTCCGCCGCCGACCTGGCGCGCCTGGTCGAGGGGTGGCACTGGGACGCCGTCGTGGACACCTCGGCCCAGCAGCCCGCCCAGGTGGCGCTCTCCGCCGGGCTGCTGCGCGAGCACGCCGGGCACTACACCTTCGTCTCCTCCGCGCACGCCTTCGCCGACTGGCCGACCCGAACGGTGGACGAGACCTCACCGCTGCACCCCTGCCCCGCCGACACCCCGCCCGGCCAGCCGTTCAGCAATGCGCTCAAGGCCGGTTGCGGGCGTGCGGCGCTGGAACGGACGGCCCAGCGCCGGCCCCGGGGGATCCGAACCGGACGATGCAATTGGAGAACACCGATGCCGAGGGCCGAAAGGGCCGCCCGGGTGGCACGATGCCCGGCATCACGCCGGCCAAGGGGCAGCGACTGCTGGCCGTCCTGCCCTAAGGCCTGCCTGAGCCATGCCGACCGCAGGGCCAGGAGTGGAACGTCGGCCGGTCCGACGCCCCACTCCCCTGCATCCACCCCGGACCGCTCAGTGGGTACGGCGCGTGACCAGCTCGGCGAGCGCGAGCAGCTCATCGGCGGCGGACGGCTCGGGAACCGCCGTAGCCAGCTGGGCAAGAGCGGCCGCCATCCGCTCGCAGGACTCGCCCTGCGCCCAGCCCCGCCCGCCGGCCCCTTCGACCGCGACCGCGCAGTGCGCCAACTCCTCGGTACTGAGCGGCCGTTCGAGTGCGTAGAGCTCCGCGAGCCGGGCGCCGTCGGTGGTGCCGGAACCCAGGGCCGCCACCACCGGCAGTGACTTCTTGCGTGCGACCAGGTCCGCACCGACCGGCTTACCGGTGACGGCCGGATCTCCCCAGATTCCGATCAGGTCGTCGATGAGCTGGAACGCCAGGCCGATCTCCCGGCCGAAGCCGTCCATCGCCTGCGCGACCTCCTCCGACGCGCCCGCGTACTGTGCGCCCATCGCACAGGCGGCACCGAGCAGCGCGCCCGTCTTCGCCTCCGCCATCGCCAGGCACTCGGCGAGCGAAACGTCACTGCGCTGTTCGAAGGCGCAGTCGATCTGCTGACCCTCGCAGAGTTCGACCACACAGTCCGCGAGCCGGCGGACGGCCCCCTGGGCGGCCGGGTGGGTGTCCTCGGCGAGGATCCGCAGCGCCAGCGAGTGCATGGCGTCCCCCGCCAGAATGGCCTCGGTGGTGCCGAACACCCGCCAGGCGGTGGGACGGTGGCGCCTGGTCTCGTCACGGTCGATGACATCGTCGTGGAGCAGGGTGAAGTTGTGGACCAGTTCGACGGCGGCGGCCGCAGCCGTGGCCGTGGCCGGCGTGCCGCCGAGGGCCTGGGTGGCGGCGAGGACCAGGGCCGGGCGGATGGCCTTGCCCGAGGGGGCGGCGACCGGCGAACCGTCGGCCTCCCACCAGCCGAAGTGGTAGCCGGCCACCCTGCGCATCGCGCCGGGCAGCGAGTCGACGGCGGTGCGCAGGACCGGATCGACCAGGGCACGGGCGCGGGCGAGCACGTCCTCCGCCTCGTGGCCCTCTCTGTGGTCCCGCTCCAACGTGAAGATTCCCATGGGTTCCTCCCCCTGGTGTTCGGTGGGCGCCACCGGGCCGGGGCGTGGCTGCGACCCGGCGGCGCGGTTCCGACCGGGCCCGGTCAGTCTCGGCGGTATGCGACGTCGACGTTCTCCAGCACACCGATCGCGTCGGGCACCAGAATGGCGGCGGAATAGTAGGCGCTGACGAGATAGGAAATAACGGCCTTCTCGTCGATCCCCATGAAACGCACCGAGAGGCTCGGCTGGTATTCGTCGGGAATTCCGGTCTGGTGGAGTCCGATAACGCCCTGGTTGTCCTCTCCGGTGCGCAGGGCGATGATCGAGCTGGTGCCCCCGCCCAGGACCGGGATCTTGTTGCACGGGAAGACCGGCACGCCGCGCCAGGCCGTGATGGCCCTGCCCTGGACATCGACGGTGCCCGGGTAGAGGCCCCGGCGGTTGCACTCCCGCCCGAAGGCCGCGATGGCCCTGGGGTGGGCGAGGAACATCTTGGTGCTGCGGCGGCGGCTGAGCAGCTCGTCCATGTCGTCCGGGGTGGGCGGGCCGGAGTGGGTCTGGATCCGCTGGTCGTACTCGGCGTTCCGCAGCAGCCCGAACTCCGGGTTGTTGATCAGCTCGTGCTCCTGGCGCTCGCGCAGCGCCTCGATGGTCAGCCGGAGCTGGTGCTCGGTCTGGTTCATCGGCTGGTTGTAGAGGTCGGCGACCCGGCTGTGCACCTTGAGCACCGTCTGCGCCACGCTCAGCTCGTACTCGCGCGGCTTCAGCTCGTAGTCCACGAAGGCCCCGGGCAGCTCGTACTCGCCCTGATGGCCGGCCGAGAGCCCGATCTGGGCCTCACCGTGCTTGTTCTGCGCCTGCTGGAACCCGGCCAGGTACTCCATGATCTGCAGCTGCAGCGCCTCGGAACGGTCCGCGAGCTCCTGGAAGTCGGGCCAGGAGAGCACCAGCGCGGTGCCGGCGGTGGCTGCCTTCACCGTGTACGGCCAGGCGCCGTCCTCCTGCCGCAGGGCCTCGTCGCCCAGGTGGTCGCCGTCCGCGAGGGAGCCGAGCACCGCCTCCTCGCCGTACTTGCCGGTGGCGAGCCGGTCGAGCTTGCCGTGCGCGATGATGAAGACCTCGGCGATCGGGGTGCCGGCCGTGACCAGCACCTCACCGACGGAGAAGTCACGCTGGACGAAGCGCCCGGCCAGCTCCTCCAGCACCGCGTCGTCGTCGAAGCCGCGCAGCACCGGCACCTCGCGCAGGCTGGGCGGGACGATCCGCACCTCGGCGCCCGTCTGGACGAAGCTCACCCGGCCCCGGCCGACCGAATAGCGCAGGCGGCGGTTGACCCGGTAGGTACCGGCGGACACCTGGACCCACGGCAGCATCCTGAGCAGCCAGCGCGGGCTGATGCCCTGCATCTGCGGCGCGGACTTGGTGGTCGTCGCGAGATTCCTCGCGCCCTCCGTGCCGAGACTCTGCTGCTGCCGGGTTGGCGACGGCCCACCCTGCGCAGGAATACCGACGTTGGTTTCGGTCGACATGGGGAGCCCTTCGCGTGCCCGATGAAGTGTCGCCTTGCAGCCCTCATGGTGGGCCCATTCGGGGGAGTATGGCAATCACTCTTTCGAGTGGTTGAAATAGCGGAACAAATAGTACGAATGGATCATTTGATCGATATTAGTTCGAGAATTATTCGAAAACTCCGGAACGAGTCCCTCCGCCTCTCCGGCACCGGCACCCCCGGCCCGCCTCCCGCGCGCGGCCCCGCGACCACCCGCCGAGCGGACCACCCGCCGTCCACGCCCGCGCAAGGGGCCGCTAAGGTGCCACCTCAAAGGGCCACGGGGCCAGTTGACGAGTGTGTGGCCGCACCGGATGCCCTCCCCTCGTTCACCCCTGCCCTGGGAGGCCTTCATGAGCGCCCCCGTACGTGTCTGGCTCAACCGCACCTACGCGGAGAACGTGTTCTTCGTCGAACAGCTGCGCGAGGCGCCGCGCCCCGTCGAGGTCTACGCCACCCACGCCGACCCCGACTCCCCCGTCCTCGCCGCAGCCGACCACGGCACCCTCGAACCGGCCGACCTGCCGCCCGACGCCTACGTCGCCTTCGCCCTCGACTACTGCGCCCGCCACTCCGTCGACGTCTTCCTGCCGCGGCTCAACCAGCTCGCGATATCCCTGCACCACAAGGAGTTCGAGGCCATCGGCACCGCACTCGCCTGCCCGCCGGCCACCGCGATCGCCGCCTTCCACAGCAAGGCGGACGGCTACGCGGCGATGGCCGACGCCGGGCTGCCCACCCCGCCGTGGTGGCAGGTCCGCACCGCGGAGGAGCTGCTCGCCGCCGTCGAGCGGATCGAGTCCGCCGGGCTCACCGCCTGCCTCAAGCCCGCCTCGGGCGCCGGCGGCGAGGGCTTCCGGCTGCTCACCCGCGAGCCGTTCGGCCTGCACCGGCTGGCCGGCTGGGACAGCCGCGTCCAGGTCGACCAGGTGGCCGCCGCGCTGGAGGCCGCCGACGAACCGGCCGACCTGCTGGTGATGCCCTACCTGGACGGCCCCGAAATCTCCGTGGACTGCCTGGCCGACCGGGACGGCACCCTCCTCACCGCCGTCGGCCGCAGCAAGCGGGGCCGCCGCCGCGGTTTCACCACCGACCCCCGGTACCTGGAGCCGGCCCGCCGACTGGTCGAGTCCACCGGGATGGCCTTCCTCTCCAATGTGCAGTTCCGCCACCTGGCCGGCGAACCGGTGGTGATCGACGTCAACACCCGCCCGTCCGGCGGCCTGCACCAGCTGCGCCTCTGCGGCCTCAACCTCCCCTGGAACGCCGTGCAGTTGGCGCTCGGCGAGCGGCCGGACACCGAGTGGAGCACGGACCCGGACCCGATCGAGTACACCCTGGTCTCCGGGATCCAGCCGGTGCCGCCGCGCCGGCTCCCGTTCGCCCGGAACCTCGCCCCGGCCGAACTCGTCCACTAGCTTCTACGGGCCAGGCCGGGCGGCCCGCGGAACCCATGACCGGCTCTACAGCGGGCCGTTCCAGTCCAGCGTCGGCTCCAGCACCCCCTCCAGGGTGAGCAGCCAGCGCTTCACGTCGATCCCGACCCGGCCGCCGCCGAAGCCGCCGATCCCGTCCGCCGCCACCACCCGGTGGCACGGCACCAGCAGCGCGACGGGGTTGGCGGCCATCATCTGCCCGACCGTCCGGGCCGCCAGCCCGGGCTCCGCCACGTCCTCGAACACCCCGCTGCGGGCGGCCAGTTCGCCATAGGTGATGGTCCGTCCGTACGGCACGTCGGACAGCAGCGTCCGCAGCACCGCCCGATGCGGACCGGTACTCAGGCTCCAGTCGATCGGCAGCCCCAACTCCCGCCGCCGGCCGGAGAGATACTCACCTATCCGGTCGGTCACCGCGGCGGTCTTCGACTCGTCCGTACAGCGCGGCGACTCCCCCGCGCGCTCCCCGTACCCGGCCGCCGCCACACCCAGCGGCGTGACCGCGATGTGCATCGGCCCGCTCGGCAGCGGCGTCGGAACCGTCAGCCAGGACATCGACCAGGACTGCGACACGCTCGGGCTCCCGCCCTCCACCGGACCGGCCGCCGGTTGCACCGGCACCCGGAAGGCGCGCGAGGACCACCCGCCCCGCGCGCCATCGTACGGCGGCTGCGACCGGTCCGGCGCGGCCGTCGTCAGAGCCGCCCCTTCAGCTGCGCGGCGATCCCCCGCGACCAGTGCGACAGCTCGGCCCGGTCGGGCGTCCGGCCCTCGCACAGGGCGCCGAGCTGCGTGTCGTTGAGCCGGTTCGGCCCCGGGATCTCCAGCAGATAGGCCAGTTCGTCCAGCACCGCGGCGAGCCGCTTGGCGTCCGAGTGGTCCAGGGTGACCGCCGCCTCGTGGTGGCTGATGGTGAGAGAACCGGGCATGGCCAACCTCCTCCGTTCGCCCCCGCACTCCCTCCACCGTACGACCGCCCCGGCCGCCGCGCCCGCCATGGTGCGGCGGGGGTACGGCGGCCGGGGCGGGGCGGGAGGGCCGTGGGCGGGGCGCGCTCGCCGTCCGGGCTCAGCCGAACGCGGTGCGCAGCGCGTCGAAGGCGACCTTGGGGTCCGAGAGCCCGTGGTAGATCCCCGGGATCTCCCGGTCGACGCCGAAGAGCTCGTACACGGCGTGCATCGCGCCGCGCACCGAGTACTCCACGGTGAACACCACGTCCTCCGGGACCTCGGTGTACTGCCCGAGGAAGGCGAAGTTCGCCGAACCGGCCGGCACCACCAGCGGGCGGTCGCCGATCGCGCGGCGCTCGAACTGGCTGGTGATGTACGGCATCATCACCGTGACCACCTGCGTGGTGCGGCGGATCTCCGCCAGGTCGTCCTGGAAGCCGAGGTGGCCGATCAGCTCGGTGAGGATCTCCTGCCCGGTGGCCTGCGACATCGGCTTGCCGATGTAGTCGCCGTCGTTGTCACCGAGCAGGCTGTAGCCCCAGAGCGTGAAGACGTCGTCCGGCTGGCCGTCGAAGTGCGGCTGGTGCGGCACCACGATCGACAGCAGCCAGCTGGAGTCCGCGAAGGTCATCAGTGCGCCGGTGCCGGGCGCGTTGCCGGAGAACTCCGTGATGCGGTGGAGCAGGAGCGGACTGCGCATGGTGAGGGTGAAGGACTCCCACTTGGTCTCCTCCACATTGCCGTTGAACGCGCCCGGCCGGCCGAAGTCGGGCGCCTTGCGGGCGATGTTCTCCCAGAGCGACCATCCGCCGTCGCGCTTGTCGCGGATCAGCTCCGGTACCGAGTCGTCGTATCCGTACGAGGCATCGGCCGTCATCGAGCCGATGGTGATGAACGCGTGGTCGTCATCGCCGAGTTCGATCGTGCCGGGCGTGCCGTCACGCTCGACGTGCAGCCGGGTGGCGCGCCGCTCGCCGTCGTTCCCGGCGAAGTCGACGTCGGTGACCTTCACCCCGTAGTCGGTGCGCACGCCCTGTTCGGCGAGCCAGCGCTGCACCGGACGGACGATGGAGTCGTACTGGTTGAGCCTGGTGCGGCGCACCCCCGAGAGGGTGTGGATCCGGGGGAACTCCTGGATGAAGCGCAGGAAGTAGCGCTTGAGCTCGATCGCGCTGTGCCAGTTCTGGAAGGCGAAGGTGCTGCGCCACATCGCCCAGAAGTTGGTCCGGAAGAAGTGCTCGGAGAAGAAGTCCTCGATCCGGCGGGTGCCGATGACCCGCTCGGGAAGGGCCAGCAGCCTGGTCATCTCGGCCCGGTCATGGGCGTTGAGGCCCAGGTCGGCGGCGTCGAGGACGGTGTGGTCGCGGTCGATCAGCCGGGCCTGGGCGTTGGTGTGCCAGACCTTGTTGAAGGCGACGATCTCCTCGCGGACCGTCGTCTCCGGGTCGGTGAGGGTGGGGATGCTCTCCAGCAGGTCCCAGAGGCAGACGTACGCCTCGTCCTCCAGCATCCGCCCGCCGCGGGAGACGTAACCGCGCTCGGGGACGGGCGCGGTGGCTCCGTCGAGCGCGCCGCCCGCGATCCGGCTCTCCTCCAGGATGTGCACGGAGGAGCCGGGAAGCCTGGCATCGCGCACCAGGAACACCGCGGCGGCCAGGGAGGCGATGCCTCCGCCGACCAGATAGGCCTGCGGCTGCGAGTCTGCTGAGGTCATGACGTCACCCTTCATCGAGAAGACGGGAGTCGGTTCCGGCCCGGTGGGCCGCAGCTCGGCACCCATCTTGGTCCATATGCGAAGGAATTTCTATTTGCCCGTTTTGTGACCCAGCCCACGTTCGCCCCGCACCCCCTCGACGGCCTGCTCCCACCGTCGCCGACGGACCACCGGAACGGCCAACACCACGCCACCGGCGACGAGTTGCCAGAGAGCACCGAACAACAGCACCCTCGCGGAACCGATCTGATCAGCCGCCGGACCGGCTGCGGCCAGCCCGACGGGCCCGAGCACAAAGGCCCCCAGCGCCCCGAACGAGGCCACCCTGGCGAGCACTTCGGGCGGCACCCAGCTCTGCATGGTGGTGCTGTACAAAGTGCCGCAGACCGCCGACCCGGCGCCCGCCAGCAGCGCCGCCGACACCACCCACGCCAGCGACGCACCGGCCGCGAGCGCCGCCGACGGCAGCACCCACCCGAACGTCGCCAGCGTCGCCACCGCGAGCGGCCGACCGGGCCTGCGACCCAGCATCAGCAGACCGCCCATCACCGCACCGACCCCGTACACGCCCATCACCAGCCCCCAGCCGCGCGCGCCGCCGAGACCCTGCCGCGCGGCGAGCGGCCCGAGCACCAGGAACGGCGCCCACACCAGCAGGTTGAACAGGCCCATGTGCGCCGTGGTGATCCAGAGCCACGGCCGCGAGCCGAACTCCCACCAGCCGGACCGCAGATCGCCGAGCATCGAGCCGGACCGGTCCGCGCCCCCTTCGGCACGCCCGGGCAGGCTCAGCCGGGCGAGCGCCAGGGCGCCGACGCCGTACGTCACCGCGTCGACCAGCAGCACCGCGGCCGGCCCCTGCGCCGCCGTCACCACGCCGGCGACGGCCGGGCCCGCGACCGTCCCGACCGAACGGGCCAGGCCGAGCAGCGTGTTGGCGTCCGGGAGACGGCTCCGGTCACGCACCAGGCCGGGCACCAGCGCACCGAGCGCCGGCATGAAGAGCCCCTCACCGACGCCCCAGACGGCGACCAGCACCACCATCGCCCAGACCGGGGCCCGACCCGCCATCAGCACCGCCGCGAACACCGCCTGCACGACACCGCGCAGCACATCCGAGGCCAGCATCACCCGCCGGCTGCCCAGGCGGTCCGCGATCACCCCGCCGGCCAGCAGCACCAGCACGATCGGCAGGATCCGGGCCGCCATCACCCAGCCCAGGTCGGTGCCGCTCCCGCCGTGGCCGCCGCTCCCGCCCCCGCCGTCCAGCACCGCGAAGGCCACCGCCACCGGCGCCATCGAGGAGCCGAGCAGCGAGGTCGCGTACCCGACGAAGAACCACCTGAAGTCACGCTCGCCCAGCACGGCGAGACGGCCGGCGAGCCGCCGACGGCGGGCCGGAATCCGTTCCATGTCCACTGCCATGGGCGGCAAGTCTGCCTCCGCGCCGGAGGGGCGTTCAAGGCTTTCCGGCGAAAAACCTGAGCCGACTCGCATCAATTTCTCGAAACCCTGCCACCGCCGCAGTAAATGACCCCAACAGGCCGCTTCCACCTGCTATTTACTGCATCAACCCGATATTCTCCAGACGGTCCGTCGCCCATCGTTTACTGCGGAAAGAAGGCTCCATGCCCGAGTTGCCACCGGTCGAGTACGCAGTGGCCGTCGAGCGCTATCTCGCCGCCTCCGGGCTCGGCGCCGGCTCCCGCCGGATCTACCGGATCGCGCTGAACACCTGGGCCTGGGCACTGGCCGACCGCCCCGCCCCCACCGGCCCCGAACGGCGGCGCGCCCGACCGCCCGTCCTCCCACTGGCCCTGCTCGACCACCCCGGCGCGGCCACCCGCCTCCGGACCGCCGCCACCCGTCGCGCCGCCGCGACCGACCCGCGCACGCTCAACCGCGAACTCTCCACCCTGCGCGCCGCGGTCACCTGGTGGCGCGCCCAGGGCTGGATCGACACCGACCCCACCACCGCCCTGCGCCCACGCCCCCTGCCCGGCACCGGCCCGGCACCGCTCACCCCCGCCGAACTCCGCGCGCTCCTCACCCTCCGCGCGCCGCTGCGCGAGCAGACCCTCTGGCACCTGCTCCACGAGAGCGGCGCCGCCATCGAAACCGTCCTCGCCCTGAACGCCGACGACCTCGACCTCCGCCACCGCCGCACCCGCCCCTCGGCCGCCCCCCTCCAGTGGCAGACCGGGACCGCCCGGCTCCTCCCCCTCCTCCTCGCCGGCCGCACCACCGGCCCCCTCTTCCTCACCGACCGCCGCGCCCCCGCGTCCACCCCCGCCCCCGACCGCTGCCCCCACACCGGCCACGCCCGCCTCTCCTACCGCCGCGCCGCCGAACTCTTCACCACCCTCACCCGCCCCCTCTCCCCCACCACCCCCTGGACCCTGCGACAACTGCGCCCCAACGACACCGGCCCCGGGCACAGTGCCCGGGGCCGGTGATCAAACGATGAGTGGCGCGCTGAGCCCCCTGTCGGGTTCGAACCGACGACCCCCGCTTTACAAGAGCGGTGCTCTGGCCAGCTGAGCTAAGGAGGCATGGTGGCCGTCCGCGACGGATCACGGCGGCACCGGGGGCAGTCTACCGGGCCGGGGCGGGGCGGTGCTGGCATATCCGGGGGTTGGCGGGACGGGTGGGCGTGATGGAACCGATGCCGAAATCGGGCTTGCTGGGGGCTGACAAGCGGCGGAAGCGCAGGTAGCGTCGCCGGGAGTCGGTTCGCACAGTGGTTCAGACCACTTGACGGGCCGACGGGTACGACATCCGCCCTTTACTCGGATCGTCCGGCACGTTCCTGCCGGTGAAGGAGAGCACAGCCATGGCTTCTGTGACGTACGACAAGGCGACCCGTGTCTACCCCGGGGCCGACAAGCCCTCGGTGGACGCGCTGGACCTGCAGATCGAGGACGGCGAGTTCCTCGTGCTGGTCGGCCCCTCGGGTTGCGGCAAGTCGACCAGCCTCCGGATGCTGGCCGGCCTGGAGGACGTCAACAGCGGTGCGATCCGCATCGGCGACCGCGACGTCACGCACCTGCCGCCGAAGGACCGGGACATCGCGATGGTGTTCCAGAACTACGCGCTGTACCCGCACATGACCGTCGCCGAGAACATGGGCTTCGCGCTCAAGATCGCGGGCGTCAACAAGGCGGAGATCCGCGCCAAGGTCGAGGAGGCCGGGAAGATCCTCGACCTCACCGAGTTCCTGGACCGCAAGCCGAAGGCGCTCTCCGGCGGTCAGCGCCAGCGTGTCGCGATGGGCCGTGCCATCGTCCGCGAGCCGCAGGTCTTCCTGATGGACGAGCCGCTGTCGAACCTGGACGCCAAGCTCCGCGTCTCGACCCGTACCCAGATCGCCGGCCTGCAGCGCCGCCTGGGCATCACCACGGTGTACGTCACCCACGACCAGACCGAGGCGCTCACCATGGGTGACCGCGTCGCGGTGCTCAAGGGCGGCGTGCTGCAGCAGGTGGACAGCCCGCGCACCATGTACGACCGGCCCGCCAACCTCTTCGTCGCCGGCTTCATCGGCTCGCCGGCGATGAACCTGGTCGAGGTGCCCCTGGTCGACGGCGGCGTGAAGTTCGGCGGCTCGGTCGTCAACATCTCCCGCGAGGACCTGGCCGGCTCCGGCACCGACAAGACCGTGACCGTCGGCATCCGCCCGGAGCACTTCGAGGTCGTCCCGTCGGGCGGCATCGAGGGCGTCGCCGTCACCGTCAACGTGGTCGAGGAGCTCGGCTCGGACGGCTTCGTCTACGGCACCACCAAGATCGGCGGCGAGGACCGGGACCTGGTCGTGCGCGTGCACGGCCGTCAGGTCCCGCAGCGCGGCGAGACCATTCACGTGGTGCCGATCGCCAACGAGACCCACGTCTTCTCCACCAGCACCGGCGCCCGCCTCTCCAGCTGAGGCCCGCGCAGGACAGCGGCCGGAGCCCCGTCGGACCACCCGTGGTCCGACGGGGCTCCGTCGTGTCGGGGGTGCTCCGTCGCCTCGGCAGCCCTCGGCCGACCCCGGGCCCGCAGGGTCACCGGCACCCGCTTCCCCGCCCGGAGCGCCGCCGCGTCAACACGGTGAGGGGACGAACCCGGACACGATGTCACTCGATGGGGTAACGGAGGGCAATCCGGACCATACTCAGCGCTACTCTCCTGATCGTGAAGCAGCTTGTTCGCCGTATCGGCCAGACCATCGCCCTCACCCTGCCCGTCGTCCTGGTGACCACCGGCACCCTCGCCGTGACCAGGGTGCCGTGGGCCCCTCCGACCGGGCTCGACCAGCAGGTCGTGGCCGCGTCCAGCGGCGACGGCGCCGGGATCGGCCGGGCCTCCGGAGCCGGCAAGCCCCAGGACGGCCTGGCTCCCCAGGAGTCGCTGCGCGTCGCGCTGCTGGACGAGCTGCGCGCGCACAACCCGGGCTCCGCGCTGGACCTGCTGGAGCGTTCGATGCGGGAGCAGCCGTCGCTGACGCCGTACTGCTCCTCGCTCGCCACCGAGCTGGGCAAGGCCGCGGTGCGCAAGTACCAGGGCGACGTCCAGCGGGCCCGCTCCTTCGCCCGCCCGGTCTGCGACGGCTCGTTCGCATCGGGTATCGCGGGCTAGGGTTTGTCAGACAGCCCTATGAGTCCATCGCGGGGCGCGCCTATTGTTCAGGCATGACCGCTGACTCCGGCCCCACCGCCGACCTCGCGTCCCCGCAGCCCCTGCCGGCCCCGTCCGCCGGGGCGAGCGCCCGCCCGGCCGTGACGCAGGCCGTCATCCTGGCCGGCGGCCAGGGCTCCCGGCTGCGGCCCTACACGGACGACCGCCCGAAGCCGCTGGTGGAGATACCGGGCACGGGCACGCCGATCCTGGGGCACCAGCTGGCCTGGCTCGCTTCCGAGGACGTCACCGACGTGGTCATCTCCTGCGGGCATCTGGCCGACGTGCTGGAGGAGTGGCTCGACAAGGCCGACCTGCCGCTGAACGTCCGCACCGTCGTCGAGGCCGAGCCGCTCGGCCGTGGCGGCGGCCTCAAGCACGCCGCCAAGGCGCTGCCCCGCCCGGACGAGCCCTGGTACGCCACCAACGGCGACATCTGGACCCGCTTCAGCCTGCGCGACATGGCGGCCTTCCACTACGAGCGGGACGCCGTCGCGACGCTCGCGCTGGCCCGCCCGCGCATCCCGTGGGGCGCGGTGGAGACGGACCAGTTCGGCAACGTGCTGGACTTCATCGAGGCCCCGCCCTCGCCGTTCCTCATCAACGCCGGCCTGTACGTGTTCAGCCCGGAGTTCGCGGAGCTGCTGCCGGACGTCGGCGACCACGAGCGCACCACCTTCCCCCAGTTGGCCCGGGGCAAGCGGCTGGCGGGCTACCAGCTGCCGCAGGGCGTCTACTGGCGCGCCATCGACACCGCGAAGGACCTCACCGAGGCGGCCAAGGAGCTCGCCGCCGGGGCCGGCCGCGCCCCGCAGTAGGGCAGGCCGCCAGGACCGGCTCAAGGCCCCGCGCGGCGGACAGCACACCGGCCGGGTGCTCCCCCATGGAGCACCCGGCCGGTGTGTCCGCCCCGAGGGGCCGGACGGCCCGTCAGGTGGACGTCGGCGAACCCGGCCGCGAGGACCGGCCGTCGGCACCGGACAGCTCGGCCAGCGGCCCGCTGCCCAGCACCCCGCCGAGCAGACCGGGGCCCGACCCGGAGGCCGCACCACCGCTGGGACTGGGCCTGGACGCCGACCCCGAGCCGCCGCCCGGGGCCGGACTGCTGCGCTGCGCGGGCGCCGCCCCGGCCGACGCCGGGCCGCCCGACGCCGCCGTCGACGGGGCCGGGCTCGCACCGCCCTCCGGCTTGGTCGAACGCGCCTTGCCGGTCGGGGTGGCCGTCGTGGCCTTCGGCGAGGCCGGGGCGGTGGACGGCGGTCCGGACGAACCACTGGGCGCGGGAGCTCCCGGGCGCGGGCCCCCGGGCGAGGGCGAGGCGGACGGGCCCGGCCCGCCGGGGGCGACGGACGGTCCGCCGCTGGGCCAGACCGGGGTGCCGTAGTCGGTGGCCGGCCGGGACGGCGCCGGGTGCGGCCGGCTGCCGGTCCGTACCGCCGCACCCAGCATGGAGCCGAGCAGCAGGGTCAGACCGACGACCACCGCGGTGACCACCGCGCCCCGGCGCAGTACCCGGCGGCGCAGCGCCGCCGGGGCCCCGGAGCCGTGCCGCCGCCAGGCCTCCAGGTTGAGCCGCCCGTCCAGCGAGGCGAACGGCGCACCGGCGATCAGCAGCGGGCTCCACGCCGCGAGGAAGATCAGGTCGGGCGTGTCGTAGACCGGCACGGCCCGCCAGCTGACGGTGAACAGCAGCACGGCGGAGAGGAGCATCGCCGCGCCGGCCGCGAGTCGCTGCCAGAGGCCGAGGACGGTCAGCACGCCGACCACGATCTCGGCGAACGACACCACCAGGCCGGAGCCCACCGGGTGCGCCATGGCGAAGGCCAGCAGCGGCTCGGCGACCTTCCATGGGTGCAGCGAGGAGAGCCAGCGCATCATCGAGCCGCGCTCGCCGCCGTCGAAGTACACCGGGTCGCAGAGCTTGCTGAACCCGGCGTAGACGGAGAGCGAGCCGAGTACGGCGCGCAGCGGCAGCAGCACCAGGCCGAGGTCGACCCGACGGCCGGGGTACCAGGGCTGCCTGGCGTCGCCCGCCGTCGCGGAGACCTCGGGCAGCTCGCCGCTGGGTGTCCAGCCCTGCGGCGCGCCGACCGGGCCGTGGCCGGCCTCGGTGGCGGTGCCCGCGCCCTCGCGCGGCTGGCGCGGGACGGTGCGGGCGCCCGCGTACGGCGGGATCAGCCGGGTGTCGTCGCCGACCACGGCCGTGCCGCCCCTGGCCGGTGCCGGTACGCCGGTCAGCCGGACGGCCTCCAGCAGCTGGGTGGCCGCGAGGTCCCCGGGGGGTGCCTGGCCGGTCCAGGTGACGGCGGTGACCCGGCCCTTGCGGCGCGGCGCGGCCCCGCCGCCGGCCCCCGCGAGGGCCGGCACGGCGGAGGCGGGCACGATCACCTGCGGGGTGACCAGCGGACGGCGGATCAGGCCCTGGGTGGCGTACGGGTCGCCGAACGCGGCACCGGTGGACAGCAGTCCGGCCGGGGCCTCGATCAGCGGCGCCACCGGGGCGCCGAGCCGGAGCCGGAAGCTCGCCTGGGTGATGCTGAGGCGCGCGGGGTCGGACGGCACCTTGACCGTATTGAGGCCGGGGCCCGCGTCTATCCCGGTGCTGCCTTCGCCGAACAGGGGGCGCCGAGGTGTTCTGGTGTCCACGCCCGTCTAACGGGTGACCCCCGGTTAGGACACTCTCCCGAGTGGACATCCGGCGCACACTTGAAGTGATCATGAGAAAAGCGATCGGGCCCGGTCGGGCCCGATCGCTTTCACCAGGATTGCGGAGAGTTCAGAAGATCTCCTGCGCGCCGCACACCCCGTGTGATCGGCGCGGACGCGGCGGCGTCAGGCACTCCGCCGACGTTCCTCCGGCCCGGCGGCTCAGCCGACCTTGCTCCGCAGCCGCGCGGCCTCGTACAGCACGATGCCCGCCGCGACACCGGCGTTCAGCGACTCGGTGGCACCCGGCATCGGGATCCGCACCCGGATGTCGCAGGTCTCCGAGACCAGCCGGGACAAGCCCTTGCCCTCGCTGCCCGCGACGATCACGACCGGGCCGGTCAGCGCCTCCAGGTCACCGATCTCGGCCTCGCCGTCGGCGGCCAGGCCGACCACCAGCAGGCCGGCCTTCTGGTAGGCCTCCAGCGCCCGGGTCAGGTTGGTGGCACGGGCGACGGACAGCCGCGCCGCGGCACCGGAGGAGGTCTTCCAGGCACCGGCGGTCATCCCGGCCGCCCGGCGCTCGGGGATGACCACGCCGTGCGCGCCGAAGGCGGCGGCGGAGCGGACCACGGCGCCGAGGTTGCGCGAGTCGGTGACGCCGTCCAGCGCCATGATCAGCGCGTCCTGGCCGGCGTCCGCGGCCTCGCCGAGCAGGTCCTCGGGGTGCGCGTACTCGTACGGCGGGACCTGGAGCACCAGGCCCTGGTGGTTCAGGCCGCCGGTCATCTGGTCCAGCTGCGGGCGCGGGGCCTCCATCAGCGGGATGCCGCGGTCGTTGGCGGCCTGGAAGGCGTCCCTGACCCGGTCGTCGGTGTCGATGAACTGCATGACGTACAGCGCGGTGGCCGGTACGCCGCCCTGCAGGGCCTCGACCACCGAGTTCCGGCCGACGACCAGCTCGGCGGAGCCCGCCCCGCCCCGGCCGCCACGACCGCCGCCACCGCTGCGGCGCATGCCGGCCCGCGCCTTGGCGTCGCGCTCGCGCTTGACCGCGGCGTTGGCGGCACGCTGCTTCGGGTGGCCCTTGCGCTCGGCGCCGGGCGGGGTCGGGCCCTTGCCCTGGAGTGCCTTCCGGCTGTGGCCGCCGGTACCGACAGACGCGCCCTTCTTCGATCCGGCGTTGCGGCGGTTCCTGCGCTGGCTGTTGCCGGCCATGGCTGTACTTCCTGTCTGTCCGGCATGCCCGGCCGCCCCGGTGAGACCGGTGACGGCCGACGGCATGCGCTACGTCATGCGGGAGGGCCGCACCGGTCCGGTACGGCCCACCCTCACCCCATGGTCAGATGGGGTTACTGGCTGTTGATCGTCCAGCGCGGGCCGGACGGGGTGTCCTCGATCGCCAGCCCGGCCAGGCCGAGCTGGTCGCGGATGGCATCCGCGGTGGCGAAGTCCTTGCGGGCCCGGGCCGCCTGTCGCTGCTCCAGGACGAGGCGGACCAGCGAGTCGACCACGCCGTGCAGGTCCTCGCCGCGCTCCGCCCCGGCCCACTGCCGGTCGAGCGGGTCGAGACCCAGCACTCCGAGCATCGCACGGACCTCGGCCAGACGCGCCACCGCGTTCTCCTTGTCGTCCGCGGTGAGGGCGCTGTTGCCCTGGCGGACGGCGGTGTGCACGATGGCCAGCGCCTGCGGCACGCCCAGGTCGTCGTCCATCGACTCGGCGAAGGCCGGCGGCACCTCGGGCGCGGCGTCGACCGGGCCGAAGCGCTCGACCACGCGCTGGACGAAGCCCTCGATCCGGCCGAATCCGGCCTCGGCCTCGCGCAGCGACTCCTCGCTGTACTCGATGGTCGAGCGGTAGTGCGGGGCCGCCAGGTAGTAGCGGAGCACGATCGGACGCCAGCGCCCGACCATCTCGGAGACCAGCACCGAGTTGCCGAGCGACTTGCTCATCTTCTCGCCGCTCATGGTGACCCAGGCGTTGTGGACCCAGAAATTGGCGAAATCGTCGCCGTACGCCTTGGACTGCGCGATCTCGTTCTCGTGGTGCGGGAAGATCAGGTCGATCCCGCCGCCGTGGATGTCGAACGCCCGGCCCAGGTACTTGTGCGCCATCGCGGAGCACTCCAGGTGCCAGCCGGGACGGCCGCAGCCCCACGGGGTGTTCCAGCTGGGCTCGCCCGGCTTGGCGGCCTTCCACATCGCGAAGTCGCGCGGGTCCCGCTTGCCGGTCTCGCCCTCGCCCTCGGGCTGGCGCAGGTTCTCCAGCTTCTGGTTGGAGAGCGACAGGTACTCGGGGAAGGACTTCACGTCGAAGTAGACGTTGCCGTCGGCCGCGTAGGCGTGGCCCTTGGCGATGAGCGCCTGCATCATCTCGACCATCTCGGGGATGTGCCCGGTGGCCCGCGGCTCGACGGTCGGGGACAGGCAGCCCAGCACCGAGTAGCCGTCGTTGAAGGCCCGCTCGTTGGCATAGGCGATCTGCCACCAGGGCGTGCCGAGCTGGCGCTCCTTGGCGATGACCTTGTCGTCGATGTCGGTGACGTTCCGGGCGAAGGTCACCTGGTAGCCGCGGTAGGCGAACCACCGCTGCATGATGTCGAAGTTCAGGCCGGACCGGATGTGCCCGATGTGCGGGGCCGCCTGGACGGTAGCGCCACACAGGTAGATCGAGACACAACCCGGTACAAGCGGGACGAAGTCGCGTACCTGGCGGGTGCTGGTGTCGTACAGGCGAATGCTCACAGCGTCAAGCGTAGTGGGCAGCAGGGGGTGCCCCGCGACATTCTCAAATGTCAATACCGCGGCAGCGCCGTTTCTTCTCCATGACGGGGAGGAGGCACCCCCTCCGCTCAGGGTCGGCTCAGAGGTGGCCGACCACCTTGTGCGGGGTGAGCCGGACGACCACGCGGACGTCGTCCGGGCCGTCGAAGCCGTAGGAGTCCGCCCCCTGGTACTTCCGCGCCAGCTGGTCGATCAGCTCCCTGCCGCCCTCCCGCGTGACGGTGACGGAGCCGCGCACCTCGACGTAGGAGTACGGGTTCTCCGGCGGGTTGACCAGCAGGGAGGCCCGCGGGTCCTTCACCAGGTTGAGGTGCTTGCGGCGGCCCTCGACGGTGGAGAACAGAATGTCGTCGCCGTCCCGCGCCACCCAGACCACGGAGGACTGGGGGCCGCCGTCCGGCTGGACGGTGGAGACCACGGCGAAACTCCTGCCGTCGATCAGGGCTTTGGCCTGGTCGGTGAGATGGGCGGTCATCGGGAACCTCTTCTCGTCACGCGGCGTCGGACGCGGGCCCGGTAGCGAGGGCCTGGCCTCGCGGGGCCCGCGTCGAACGGTAGCGACCCGGGCCCCGGCAAAGGCTTCTGAACACCCGTCACCCGACGGTTATTCCCGAGGGGCCCGCCCGCGGCCCCTCGGGTTCAGCGGCGCTCGTAGACCAGGGCGGTGGCGATCGCCGCCAGCCCCTCGGCCCGGCCGGTCAGGCCGAGACCGTCGGTGGTGGTGCCGGAGACCGAGACCGGCGCGCCCACCGCCGCCGAGAGCGCGGCCTGCGCCTCGTCCCGGCGCTTGCCGATCTTCGGCCGGATCCCGATCACCTGGACCGAGACGTTGCCGATCTCGAATCCCGCCGCGCGGACCAGCCGGGCCGCCTCGCCGAGCAGCGTCACGCCGGACGCGCCGGACCACTCCGGCCGGTCGGTACCGAAGTGCGCGCCCAGATCGCCGATCCCGGCGGCCGAGAACAGCGCGTCGCAGGAGGCGTGCGCGGCCACGTCGGCGTCCGAGTGCCCGGCCAGGCCGTACTCGGCGCCCGGCCACTCCAGGCCGGCCACCCAGAGCGGGCGCCCGGCCTCGAAGGCGTGCACATCGGTGCCGATGCCGATACGGGGCAGGACCGGGTCAGTAGCCATCGGAGGCCCTCCTGCGGGCGAGTACGGCCTCGGCGAGCACGAGGTCCAGCGGACGGGTCACCTTGAACGCCTCCTCGTGGCCGGGCACCACGACCACCGGGCCGCCGAAGCGCTCCACCAGGCCGGCGTCGTCGGTGACCGGCGGCAGCGCGCCCGCGCCGCCCGCGCTCTCCTCGGCCAGCGCCTTGGCGTGCACCTCGACCAGCGTCGTCCGGCGGAAGCCCTGTGGGGTCTGGACCGCGCGCAGGGTGGCCCGGTCGGGCGTGTCGAGCACCGGTTCCGGCCCGCCGGACCTCGGCTCGACCCGCTTCACGGTGTCGGCGAGCGGCACGGCGGGCACCACGGCCTCGGCCCCGCCCCGGACGGCGGCCGCGACGGCGTCCACCACCTCGACCGGGACGAGCGGGCGGGCCGCGTCGTGCACCAGGACGATCTCCACCTCGGCCGGGATCACGGCGAGGCCGAGCCGGACCGACTCCTGGCGGGTCGCCCCGCCGGCCACCACCCGGATGTCCTTGCCGTCCAGACCGTGGCTGTCGAGCAGGGCGGCCACCTCGGCCACCCCGTCCGCCGGCGCGGCCACCACGACCAGGCCGACCGCCCGGCTGCGGGCCAGCGCCCGCACGGCGTGCACCAGGAGCGGCACTCCGCCCAGTTCCCGCAGGGCCTTGGGGGCGCCGGGCCCCAGCCGCTCGCCGCGTCCGGCGGCGGGCACCACTGCTGCTGCGACTGCTGCTGTGGCGTTCAGGTTTCACTCCTTCGGCGAAGTGGGTATGGCCATGGCGTGCACGACGGGCGGGTGGACCCCTTCCGCAGAACCATGGTCCCGCCGCCCGCAGAACAGCAGAAACGATCTTGCATGCCCGGGTCGGCTCGGGGTGAGAGGCGTCGTCCGGACACGCCTCAGCGCCCGAGGTGTCAATGCACCACTCGCAGGACATCACATCCGGTGAGTGGCGCGCCGACATCGGGCGCCGTGAGCGGGCGGGCGGCAGCCCGACTGCGCTACGAGGCGAGGACCTCGTCGAGCAGCGTCTCCGCCTTGTCCTCGTTGGTGTTCTCGGCCAGCGCCAGCTCGCTGACGAGAATCTGGCGGGCCTTGGCGAGCATGCGCTTCTCGCCGGCCGAGAGACCGCGCTCGCGCTCGCGACGCCAGAGATCGCGCACAACCTCGGCGACCTTGATAACGTCACCCGAGGCGAGCTTCTCCAGGTTCGCCTTGTAGCGACGGGACCAGTTGGTCGGCTCTTCGGTGTACGGTGCGCGGAGCACCTCGAAGACCCGGTCCAGACCTTCCTGGCCGACCACATCGCGAACGCCGACGAACTCCGCGTTCTCAGCGGGCACGCGGAGCGTCAGGTCTCCCTGCTGCACCTTGAGCACCAGGTAGGTCTTGTCCACACCTTTGATCTGGCGAATTTCGATGGCCTCGATCAGCGCGGCCCCGTGATGGGGGTAGACCACCGTGTCGCCAACCTTGAACGTCATGTGACAGGACCCCTTCCGTGGCTTTCCAGAATAACACGCTTTTCGGCGCACCCGAAGGGCGTTTTCGCAGGTCAGGGCCGGTCTCAGGGCTTGACAAGGACCCCCATGACGTGCTGCGACCGGCCTTCGGCGGGGGCTTCCCGCAGGTCGGAGGCGGTTCCGGCGCTTGCCGAAACCTGCGGCAACACTCCCGAAACCGTGATTGGATCTTGGGTTTTCACCGTTTATCGGGCCGTTTCCCGATCGTGATCCGATCTTGGTCGACTGTTGACCTGAACACGCGGAAGTGCCGCCGTATGGGGGCCCCACGAACCTTCGACGCACGACACGGGGGACCACCCCGTGAGGGGCGTATAAGTGGGGTCGATAATCTGAGGCCTGACCATCCGCCACGCGACCTAGGAGAAGCCGCCGCCGTGAGCCGCAGCCTTCGACGCGGCAGCATCGCCGCCATCGCCGCCCTTGCCATCGTTTCGCTGTCCTCCTGCGCGGCCGGCAACACGCCGGAAACTCTGGAGATCAAGCCCGACAACGCCTCGGCGACACTCGGCACCACCCTCCGACTGAACAACATCGTCGTCGTGACCGGGGACGAGTCCTCGGGCGAGCACACCGGCCCCGCCAATGTGACGGTGAACATCAGCAACACCGGGACCGAGCCGGCCGAGCTGCAGTCCATCACCGTCGGCAACGGTGCCGGCGCGGTCTTCGCCGACGACAAGGGCGCTCCGCTGAGCAGCATCGTCGTCCCGGCCGGCGGCGCGGTGCTGCTCGGCGGGAGTGGCAACCCGTCCGCCAAGGTCGCTTCCGTCAGCGTGAACGTCGGCGGCTTCGTGCCCACCGCCTTCGCCTTCAAGGACGGGAGCAAGGTCGAGACCCAGGCCGCCGTCAGCCCGAACAAGGGCCTGTACAAGGGCTGGGGCCCGACCGCCGGCCCGGCGGCCGCGCCGTCCAAGGCCGCCGGCTCCCCGGCCGCCACCACCCCGGGGGCGACCGCCCCGGTGACGACACCCGCCGGTGCGACCACGCCGTCCGGTGCCACCACCACCCCCGCCGGCACCCACTGACGTCCGCCCGCCCGGGCGCGGCAGTACGAGAAGACCCCCTCCGGCGCTTGCCGGAGGGGGTCTTTCGTCCGGCCCGGCACCGGTTCGGTGACCGGTGCCGGGCCAGACGCGGTTTACGGCTCGAACTTGTAGCCGAGGCCACGCACGGTGACCAGGTAGCGCGGCGCGCCCGGGTCCGGCTCGATCTTCGCCCGCAGTCGCTTGACGTGGACGTCCAGGGTCTTGGTGTCGCCGACGTAGTCCGCGCCCCAGACCCGGTCGATCAGCTGCATCCGGGTGAGCACCCGGCCGGCGTTGCGCAGCAGCATCTCCAGCAGGTCGAACTCCTTCAGCGGCAGGTCGACCTTGGCACCGTCCACCGTGACCACGTGCCGGTCGACGTCCATCCGGACCGGGCCCGCCTCCAGCGCGCCGGGGCCGCCGCCGTTGTCACCGGCGCCGCCGTCCTCGCCGCGGCGGCGCAGCACCGCGCGGATCCGGGCGACCAGCTCCCGGGTGGAGTACGGCTTGGTGACGTAGTCGTCCGCGCCTATCTCCAGGCCGACCACCTTGTCGATCTCGCTGTCCTTGGCGGTGACCATGATCACCGGGACGTTCGAGCGCACTCGGAGCTGGCGGCAGACCTCGGTGCCGGGCAGCCCCGGCAGCATCAGGTCGAGCAGGACGAGGTCGGCGCCGTTCCGTTCGAACTGCTCGAGCGCGTCGGGGCCGGTGGCGGCGATGGCCACCTCGAAGCCTTCCTTGCGGAGCATGTACGAGAGAGCGTCGCTGAACGACTCCTCGTCCTCGACCACCAGTACTCGGGTCACGATCAGGCCTCCGGGGCAAGCTGGGTTGTCTCTGACAGGGGTTCTTCCCGCTCCCCGGCGGGGAGCGACCGGTCCGCGCGGCCCGTGCTGGCCGTCCGGTCCGTGGTGAGGGTCCTCGGTGCCGCCGGCGACGCCGTGGTGGCGGTCGGTCCGGCGTCGGTCGTGTCGGTGGCGGGGGCCTGACCGGCGGGCAGGCGCAGGGTGAAGGTGGAACCCTGGCCCTCGACGCTCCACACCGAGACCGTACCGCCGTGCGAGGCGGCCACGTGCTTGACGATGGAGAGGCCGAGGCCGGTGCCGCCGGTGGCCCGGGAGCGGGCCGGGTCGACGCGGTAGAAGCGTTCGAAGACCCGCTCGCGGTCCTTCTCGGAGATGCCCATGCCCTGGTCGGTCACCGAGATCTCGATCAGCTCGCCGTCGGCCTCGCCGAGGGCGGCGGCGCTGGAGATCCGGCGGGTGGCGATCGCGACCCTGGTCCGCGGCGGGCTGTAGTTGACGGCGTTCTCGACCAGGTTGCCGAGGGCGGCGGCCAGCTGGCCGCGGTTGCCGTACAGGTAGAGGCCGGCGATGCCGCCGGCGGCGATCAGGATCTGCTTGGCGGCGGCCTGCTGGCGGCAGCGGTCGATCGCCTCGACGATCAGTTCGTCCACCGCGACCGGCTCGGGGTCGACCATCAGCCGGTCGTCCTGGACCCGGGAGAGGTCGATGATCTCCTGCACCAGGCTGGCCAGCCTGGTCGCCTCGATCTGCATCCGGCCGGCGAAGCGCTGGACCGCCTCCGGGTCGTCCGCCGCGTCGGCGACCGCCTCGGAGAGCAGCGACAGGGCGCCGACCGGGGTCTTGAGCTCATGGCTGACATTGGCGACGAAGTCGCGCCGGACCGCCTCGACCCGGCGGCGCTCGGTCTGGTCCTCGACCAGGACCAGGACCAGCCGGGAGCCCAGCGGGGCCACCCGCACCGACACCGCGAGCGGTTCGACGGCGCGCGCGGTGCCCGGGCGCGGCAGCTCCAGCTCGACCTGGCGGATCTCGCCGTCCCGGCGGGTGGCGCGGGCCAGCGAGAGCATCTGGTCGACGGCGACCGCGCCGCCCCGCACCAGGCCCATCGCGTACGCCGCCGAGCTGGCCTTGACCACCTCGTCGCCGTCGCCGAGCACGATCGCGCAGGAGCGCAGCACGGAGAGCACCGTGTCGACCCCCGGAGGCAGCGGGGCCTCATGGGTGGGGGCGCTCAGCCCCTGGTGCCGACCACTGCTTCTGCCGCTGGTGCCGCTGTTCCTGCCCCTGGCCTGTTCGCGCTCGCTCCAGCGGAATGCGATGGAGGCCGTGAGGCCGACTCCGAGCCCGGCTATGGCGCAGGCAGCGGCGGCGGCCACATTCACGTCCATGCGGCCAGCCTAAGCGCACGGCCAGGGCGCTCCCCAAGGATCGGATCAAGGCATCGGCTGGACGTTGCCGAGAATTCACCTTCACGTAGCCGCCGGTTCACCGCACGGGTCGTGCGTGGTCGCCCGGACGGCCCAGAGTTGGCCGGGCAGCCAGTGCGGGAAGGGGCGACGGACCGGACACCCGCCTGTCGCCCCCGGTGCGCGCGTACGATTCGCGCCACCAGCAGCGGTTACCCGAAGGCCGGACCGACGGTCGTACGGGACGACCGGTCGGCACCGCCACCGACACAGCTACTGAGGAGAGAGCATGCGCGACGCGTACCACGAGGAACTCGACTCGATCGGCGACAGCCTGGTCGAGATGGCCCGGCTGGTCGGTTCGGCCCTGGGCCGGGCCACCACCGCGCTCCTCGATGCGGACCTGGCGCTGGCGGAGAGCGTGATCGCCGCCGACGAGAAGGTCAACGACCTGCACCATGACCTGGAGAACCGGGCCATCGACCTGCTCGCCCGCCAGCAGCCGGTCGCCACCGATCTGCGCATCGTCGTCACCTCGCTGCGGATGAGCGCCGACCTGGAGCGCTGCGGCGACCTGGCCCGGCACGTGGCCAAGGTGGCCCGGCTGCGCTACCCCGAGTCGGCGGTGCCGGCGGACCTGCACGCGACGGTGCTGGAGATGGGGCAGCTCGCCCAGCGTCTGGTGGCCAAGGTCGGC
Organism: Kitasatospora sp. NPDC092286; assembly: GCF_044755565.1. Classification (NCBI taxonomy): domain Bacteria; kingdom Bacillati; phylum Actinomycetota; class Actinomycetes; order Kitasatosporales; family Streptomycetaceae; genus Kitasatospora; species Kitasatospora sp. NPDC092286. The sequence goes on from NZ_JBIVRD010000001.1 coordinate 511,539, forward strand.
CTGGTGATCGCCACCAAGGACGTCGACAAGGCACTGGAGCTGGAGCAGGACGACGACGCGATCGACGCGCTGCACCGCGAACTGTTCGCGCACCTGATCGACGACCGCTGGCACCACGGCATCGAGACGGCCGTCGACGTCACCCTGGTCGGCCGCTACTACGAGCGGTTCGCGGACCACGCGGTGTCGGTCGCCAAGCGGGTGGTGTACCTGGTCACCGGTGAGCACGTGGACGAGTTCGTGGCCTCCACGGAGGCCGCCGCCGCCGCTGGGGAGTGAGGCCGCCGGGGGCCTCGGCGCCTGGGCCCCCGGGGTGGGGCCTCAGGGGTGGGGCCCCGGCGACGGGGCTCCCCCCGGAGGGTGAGTAAACCTCGAACAGGAGTGGTGGGGGCGCACGACCTCTCGGGCTCCCCACCACTGCGCGCCTGTTGACGCTCCCTCCGATTGGCGGTTTCACTCGATGCCGTAGGCACCGAAGTGTGCCCGTCACAAGGAGGAGCCAGCGCGATGAAGGCAAACCCGACCCGACCGGCACCGGCACACGCCACCGTTGAGCCGCCCACCCCGAACCTGCTGCCCGTCCTCGCGGCCGGCTGCGGTTGTGGCCCGGGCTGCGGCTGCGGCTGCCAGTCCGGCGCCCCCTGCCAGTGCGGTGGCGTCAGCGGCGGCTGCTGCGGCCACTGAGAACCCTGCACCCCCGAGGCCCCGCACCCCGGGGCCCTGAGCGCCTGCGCGGCCGCTTTTACGTCCACCTGATGCCGGAACAGCCGGCACCGGGCCCGGAAGGCGATCGGGGAGGTGTTCAAGCCCCGGGATCACCAAGGCTGACGGCCCACAGCCGGCCCGGAAATGACGACGGCCCCTCACCAGCGCCATACGCGCAGGTGAGGGGCCGTTACGTCTTCGGGCTTACTTCTTGCCCTGGTTCTTGACCGCCTCGATGGCGGCGGCGGCGGCCTCCGCGTCGAGGTAGCGGCCGCCCTTGGTGACGGGCTTGAAGTCGGCGTCCAGCTCGTACACCAGCGGGATGCCGGTCGGGATGTTGAGGCCGGCGATGTCCTCGTCCGAGATGCCGTCGAGGTGCTTGACCAGCGCGCGCAGGCTGTTGCCGTGCGCGGTGACCAGGACGGTCCGGCCGGCGGCCAGGTCCGGCACGATGGCGTCGTACCAGTACGGGAGCATCCGCTCGACGACGTCCTTCAGGCACTCGGTGCGCGGACGCAGCTCGCTCGGGATGTCGGCGTAACGGGCGTCACCGGCCTGCGAGTACTCGGCGCCGTCGGCGAGCACCGGCGGCGGGGTGTCGTACGAGCGGCGCCAGAGCTGGAACTGCTCCTCACCGAACTCGGCCAGGGTCTGGGCCTTGTCCTTGCCCTGGAGCGCGCCGTAGTGCCGCTCGTTGAGGCGCCAGCTGCGGCTGACCGGGATCCAGTGGCGGTCGGCCTTGTCCAGGGCGATCTGCGAGGTCCGGATCGCGCGGCGCAGCAGCGAGGTGTGCAGCACGTCGGGGAGCAGACCCTCGGCGGCGAGGAGCTCGCCACCGCGCGCGGCCTCCTTCTCGCCCTTCTCGTTGAGGTCGACGTCGACCCAACCGGTGAACAGGTTCTTCTGGTTCCACTGGCTCTCGCCGTGACGGAGCAGGATGAGTCGGTACGTCGTGTCAGCCATGGCCCCCAGCTTAGTGGAGCCCGGAAAACCCCTGGTCGGGACCTATGGCCATGTGTAATGCGTGCTCAGCAGTTTTGACTCTTACCTATCTGCTGGGCGGTTCCGCCTGCCCCGCCCAGCGGACACCCTGCCAACGCCGCCTGCCGCCCCGGGGAGCCCCGCATGCCCGCCTCGTCCGACCTGCCCCTCACCGACCGGATCCGAAGAGCGGCGGGCGAGACGACGGGCGGGCTGCCCCGGCAGTTCTGGTGGCTCTGGACCTCGACCCTGATCAACAAGCTCGGCGGGTTCGTGGTCCCGTTCCTGTCGCTCTATCTGACCACCAGCCGGGGCTATCCGCCCTCGTACGCGGGCCTGGTCGCGGCGCTCTTCGGCCTGGGTTCGTCGATCTCGGCGGTGGGCGCCGGCGTGCTGACCGACCGGATCGGGCGCCGCCCCACACTGGTCGCCGCCCAGTTGGGCACCGCCCTGTTCACGGCGGTGCTCGGCTTCACGGACGGTCAGGTGGCCATCGCCGTGGTCGTCTTCCTGGTCGGCCTCTGCAACAACGCGACCCGGCCGGCCACCTCGGCGATCATCGCGGACATCGTGCCCCCCGAGGACCGGGTCCGCGCCTACTCGCTGAACTACTGGGCGATCAACATCGGCTTCGGCCTCTCGGCGGCGGCCGCCGGCCTGATCGCCACCCACGGCTACCTCACTCTCTTCCTGCTGGACGCGCTCTCCACCCTGATCTGCGCGGTGGTGATCTTCATCCGGATCCCGGAGACCAGGCCGGCCGAGCCGGTCGGCCGACCGGACGAACCGAGGATCGGCCTCGGCACGGTGTTCCGGGACACCCGCTTCATGACGGTGGTGGCGCTCAACCTGCTGCTCGCCCTGGTCGCCCAGCAGGGCAGCACCACGCTCGCCGTGGACATGGGCCTGGCGGGCATCACCTCCGTCCAGTACGGCCTGGTGATCGGGCTCAACGGTCTGCTGATCGTGCTGCTGCAGATCCCGCTCACCCGGTGGATGGAGGGCCGCGACCGGACGGCCCTGCTGGTCGCCAGCGCGCTGTTCATCGGCTGGGGCTTCGGGCTGACCGCGCTCGCCGGGTCGTCCGCGTGGTTCTACGCGTTCACCGTCGCGGTGTGGACGATCGGCGAGATCCTGAACGCGCCGACCATGATGGGCCTGATCGCGGAGTTGTCACCGACCCACGCCCGAGGCCGCTACCAGGGCGTCTATTCGCTTTCCTGGTCGCTCGCCTCGTTCCTGGGCCCGGCGGTCGGCGGTGTGCTGCTGGAGTGGGTCGGCAGCACGGCGGTGTGGGGCTCCTGCGCGGTCTGCGGCACGGTGGCGGCGGCCGGGTACGCGGTGCTGGGCCGGCGGCCCGGAGCGGCGACGGCCGCCGCCGTCCCGGGCCGCCGGAACGGCACGACGGCGGTCGGCGGCCCCGCCGACACCGGGCCCGAGCCGGCATCGGCGCCGGCGCCGGCGTCGGCGCCGGCCTCCGCGGGCTCCTGAGCGGCGGCCGGGCCGATCGTTACTCGGCCGCCGGGGCGGCGAGGTGGGCGAAGGCGGCCAGGTTTCGGGTGGACTCCCCGCGCTTGGTCCGCCACTCCCACTCGCGCCGGATGGCCGACGCGAAGCCCAGCTCCAGCAGTGTGTTGAAGGGCTCGTCGGCGTTCTCCAGCACCGTCCCGAGCAGCCGGTCGACGGTGTCCGCGGCCAACGCCTCCAGGGGCAGCCGGCCCGCCAGGTAGACGTCCCCGAGCTGGTCGATCGCGTAGGCGACGCCGTACAGCCGGGTGTTGCGTTCCAGCAGCCAGCGGTAGACGCCCTCGTGGTTCTCGTCCGGGCGGCGGATCACGAAGGCGTTCACCGAGAGGGTGTGGTCGCCGACCCGCAGGGCGCAGGTGGTGCTCAGCTTGCGGGTGCCCGGGAGGGTCGCGACCAGCGTGTACGGATCGGCGGTGGCCGGCTCCCAGGCCACCCCGGCGTCGTCCAGGGCGGTGCGCAGGAGGGTCAGGGCCTCGTCCTTGGTGCGGATAGCCATGAGGGTGACGTTACTCGGCGGTACCGGCCGCGCGCAGCAGCGACCGGCCCCGACCGGTGCCCGCGCTCAGGCCAGCCGCAGGCGGGAGCCGGTGAGCCGGCCCGCCGGCCTGGACAGGCTGCCCGCGTACACCTCGGCGGTGGCCGCCGCGGCGGTGTCCCAGCCGAAGCCGGCCGCGTGCCGGGCCGCCTCCTCGCCCCGCCGGGCGACCAGGCCCGGCTCGGTGGCGTACGGCTCCAGCGCGTGTGCCCAGGCCTGCGGGTCGTGGCCGTGGACCAGTGTGCCCGTCACGCCGTCCCGGACGGCGACCGGCAGACCGCCGACCGAGGCCGCCACCACCGGTGTGCCGCAGGCCTGCGCCTCCAGCGCGACCAGCCCGAAGGACTCGCTGTACGAGGGCATCACCAGCGCCGTCGCCGCGCGGTACCAGTCCGCCAGCTGACTCTGGCCGACCGGCGGGTGGAACCGGACCACGTCCCCGATGCCCAGCTGGGCGGCGAGCTTGTGCAGGCTCTCCGGCCTGGCCAGCCCGGTGCCGGACGGGCCGCCGACCACCGGCACCACCAGCCGCTCCCGCAGCCTGGGCCGCCGCTCCAGCAGCGCCGCGACCGCCCTCAGCAGCACGTCCGGCGCCTTCAGCGGCTGTATGCGGCCGGCGAAGAGCAGCACGGCGGAGTCCTGCGACAGGCCGAGCCGGGCCCGGGCGGCGCGGCCGTCCCCCGGGCGGAAGACGTCCAGGTTGACGCCCGGGTGGACGACGGCGAGCTGGTCCGGCCGGGCGGAGTAGTGCAGCGCCAGCTCGGCGGCCTCCTCGGTGGTGTTGGCGATCAGCCGGTCCGCGGCCTCCACCACCTGGGTCTCGCCGATCACCCGGGCGGCCGGCTCGGGGGTGTCCCCCTCGGCCAGCGCGGCGTTCTTGACCTTCGCCATGGTGTGCATGGTGTGCACCAGCGGCACGCCCCAGCGCTGGGCGGCCAGCCAGCCGACCTGGCCGGAGAGCCAGTAGTGCGAGTGCACCAGGTCGTAGTGGCCGGGGCGGTGGCCGGCCTCGGTACGGAGCACCCCGTGGGTGAAGGCGCAGAGCTGCGCCGGCAGGTCCTCCTTGAGCAGGCCCTCGTACGGCCCGGCGGTGACGTGCCGCACCAGCACGCCCGGGGCCAGCTCGACGGTGGGCGCGTCGTCCGAGCAGATCGACCGGGTGAACACCTCGACCTCGATGTTGAGGTCGGCGAGCCGCTTGGCCAGCTCCACGATGTAGACGTTCATCCCGCCCGCGTCGCCGGTGCCGGGCTGGTGCAGCGGCGAGGTGTGCACGCTGAGCATGGCTATCCGGCGGGGCCGGCGCTGGCGGCCGGTGACGAGCGACTGGAGCCGGCCGCGTACGGGCGGGGTCGGCTGGGCACGGCGTACCGAACGGACGGGGTGCTGGATCACCTGGCTGAAGCCTCCTCTGTGCTGCCCGGTCGCTGCAGCCTGCCTGCTGCCTGCTGTTCGGTCTGTGCGCTGCCGCCGGCGCCACACCGCCGCGTCGCGGGTGCGGCGCGGCGGCGTGCTGCCCCGTCCGGGCAGACATCGCCACCAGTGTGCCAACCACCAGGTCATCGATCGGCATTCCCGTCCCGGCACATGAGATGACGCACGCCCTGAGCGGGCGGGGCGGCCGGTGGTCGAGGCCCGGCCCGAGGCGGGCCGGGAGCGGGCGGGTCCGGAGGGCCGGCGGCCGGGCTCGGACGCGGAGGGCGGGTGGGCGCGCGCGTACCCTTCTGGGCATGGCCGCCTCCTTCGACTCCGTGACCGCGCCCGCCCGAGGGCGGGCGGGGCGGCCGGTGGGGACGGTCACCCGGGGCACCACCAACACCAACCGGCTGCGGCGGATGGACCGCTGGATCGCGCACACGCTGGGCCACGCGTTGCGGTCCGCCGACCGGCCGCCGGTGGCCGTCGACCTCGGATACGGCGCCGCGCCCTGGACGGCGGTCGAGCTGGCCGGACGGCTGCGCGCGGTACGGCCGGACGTCCGGGTGGTGGGGATCGAGATCGAGCCGGAGCGGGTCGCGGCGGCACTGCCGTACGCCCAGCCGCCGCTGCTGACCTTCCGGCGCGGCGGGTTCGAGGTGCCGCTGGACGGCGGCGCGCCCGCCCGGCTGATCAGGGCCGCCAATGTGCTGCGGCAGTACGACGAGGCGGCGGTGGCCGGGGTGTGGGAGCGGCTCTGCGCCCGGCTGGCGCCGGACGGGCTGCTGGTCGAGGGGACCTGCGACGAGATCGGGCGGCGGCACGTCTGGGTCGCGCTCGGCCCGGAGGGGCCCCGCACGGTGACCTTCGCGGCCCGGCTCGGCGGCCTCGGGCAACCGTCCGACCTGGCCGAACGGCTCCCGAAAGCACTGATCCACCACAATGTGCCGGGCCGGCCGGTGCACGCCTTCCTCACCGACTTCGACCGGGCCTGGGCGGCGGCCGCGCCGTACGGGGCGTTCGGCGCCCGGCAGCGCTGGGTGGCGGCGTGCACGGCGCTGTCGGGCAGCTGGCCGCTGGTGGACGCGCGCGGGCGATGGCGCCAGGGCGAGGTCACCGTGCCGTGGACGGCGCTCGCGCCGTAGCGGGCGTTGCCTCCAGCCGGCAGACGATGGCGGGCGGCGGGGCGGCACCGGCAGGAGCTGGTGAGCGATCCCAGGGATTCACTCGAACGAGTTATCGAATACCTCTGGCATGTTGACGCCTTGTCACGCCACCATGGAGGCATCCGATCGGCGCCACCACCGTCGCTCGGGCCCCACCCTGCTCAGTCGTTCCGCTCAAACCCGCGCAACTCGTCCGCCACCCGCAACGCCCGCTCGAACACCCCGTACGCCTCCCTTCCGAACAGCACGAACCGCACTTCCTCCAGCTCCACCGCTTCGCCCGTCCTGTCGCCGCGCACCACCTCGGCGACGGTGCCCACGGCGATCCGGGCCGCATCCTCCAGCGGCCACCCGTACACCCCGGCCGACACGGCCGGGAAGGCCACCGTGCCCGCGCCGAGTTCCACCGCCACCCGGATCGACTCGCGGTAGCAGGAGGCCAGTTGCTCCGCCCTCTTGTCGTACTCGTCCGCCCAGTAGACCGGCCCCACGGTGTGCACCACCCAGCGGGCCGGCAGCCGCCCCGCCGTCGTCCCCACCGCCTGCCCGGTGGGCAGCCCCTTGCCGTAATGCGAGGCTCGAAGCCGGCGGCACTCCTCCAGAATCTGCGGCCCGCCCTTGCGGTGGATCGCACCGTCCACCCCGCCACCGCCCAGCAGAGAGGAGTTGGCCGCATTCACCACCGCGTCCACCCGCTGTTCCGTGATGTCACCCTCGACCAGGGTGATCCGCGTCACCATCGTGCGCTCCTTCTCCGCCCGCCCGCGCGTCCCCGGTACGGGCCTCATCCGTCGTCCACGTCCATTCACCACACCGCCACCGGCGTGGCAATAGCCACAACGGTGCCGGTCGGCCAGAGAAATCCCCGGAGATCACGTTATGGTCGCGAGAAGTTCCCCGCCGCACCGTGCCAGGCGGGCACTGCGGACGGGCGCCGGCCGTTACGCACTCGGGGAAAGGGAGGATCGACCGATGCCCGCAACGGGAGACGGGCGGGCACCTGGTGCCGCTGACCTGACGGGCGCCCTCAACGGCGCTCTCTCCGGCCATGCCCGCAACCGCCCAGGCCCCGCCGAACGGTCCGTGGGCCCGGCCACGGCCACCGCGCCGATACCGCACCCCCGGTCGGACGCCGCGGCCGCCACCTCCCTCTGGCACTCCCCGGCCGGACGTTCCGCACCCTCCGCCGCCCCGCTCAAGCTGCTGGTGATCGAGGACGACGCCTCCGACGCCCAGTTGATCAGGGCGGCGGTGGCCGACAGCGGCACCTCCATCGAGATCCACTGGGCCCGCGGCCTGGACCAGGCCACCGAGCTGCTGGCCCCCGCCCCGCCGTGGAACCGGCGCGGCCGACCGCGCGGCTCCGACTTCAGCTGCGTCCTGCTCGACCTCGCCGCACCCGCCGACCTGCCGCACCCCTCGGACGCCTCCGACGGTCTGGAGGGCCTGCACGAGCTGCTCCGCCGAGCCCCGCACACCGCGGTCGTGGTGCTCACCGACGCCGCCGGGGCCGAACTGGGCGCCGCCGCCGTGGCCGCCGGAGCCCAGGACTTCCTGATCAAGCACGAGACGGACGGCCCCCTGCTGGCCCGGGCCCTGCGGTACGCGGTGGAGCGCAAACGCGCCGACGAGTCGCAGCGCCGACTGGTCGAGGCGGAGCTGCGCGGCCAGGAGAACGCCCGGCTCCAGCGCCATCTGCTGCCCACCCCGCTGCTGGACGGCGCCGGTCTCTCCTTCACCCGGCGCTACCGCCCGGGTCGCCGCCGCGCCCTGCTCGGCGGCGACTTCTACGATGCCGTCCGCACCGACGACGGCAGCGTCCACGTGGTGATCGGGGACGTCTGCGGGCACGGCCCCGACGAGGCCGCCCTCGGAGTGGCGCTCCGGATAGCGTGGCGCACCCTCGTCTTCGCCGGTCTCACCGGGGAGACGCTGCTGACCACCCTCCAGCACGTCCTGGAGCACGAACGACGCAGCGACGAGATCTTCGCGACGCTCTGCATGCTGGTCATCGAGCCCGGCGGTGCGTCCGGCGAGCTGGACTCGCTGGGTGCTGTCGAGCACGCCCGGCTCTACCTCGCCGGGCACCCCGCTCCGCTGCTGCTCGGCCATGACCACAAGCCCGAGATGCTTCCGTCCGACCTCGCCGGGCCCGCGCTCGGCCTGCTGCCGTGCGACGACGGCCAGGCCGTCTGGCCGTCGCACCGGTTCGAACTCCGTCGCGGCTGGCGGCTGCTGCTGTACACCGACGGGCTGATCGAGGGCCGGGTCGGAGCCGGCTCCCGCCGCCTCGGCCAGGACGGGCTGGCGGATCTGGTCGGCGACCACCAGTCCGCCGGGCTGACCAGGGGTCGGCTGGTGGACAGCGCGATCGCCGAGGTCGAGGAGCTGAACGGCGGCGCGTTGACGGACGACGTCGCCGTCCTGCTGCTGGAGCGCAACCCGGTCCAGCTGATCCTGGGCTGACGCGGCACCGGAGCAGCGGCGTCCGGCTGACCGTCCCGGTGACCGGAGCCCTGCGCACAAAGCCCCGGCGCTCGGGGTGGTCCCGCGCGCCGGGGCTCGCTGTTCGTCTGGGCCGACCGGTCTACCAGGGTCCGTACGGCCCCATGTTGCGCCGGTCGCCGCGCCCGCCGCCGCGGTTGGTCAGCTCCCGGATCGCCGGGCGCACGTCGACCATGTAGACGATCGCGGCGACCAGGCCGCCCAGGGTCAGGAAGCTGGTCAGGAAGTTCGCCCCGAACAGCAGATCGAGACCGAAGGCGATCCCCAGGATCGCCAACCAGAACGGCTTGGTCTTCTTGTCCGCCGCCCGGTAGGCGTCCTCCGGGCGGGCGGCCGCGTCGATCAGTGCGAAGAGCTTGAAGCCCAGAATCGCCACGGCCAGCCACCAGAACGGATTCAGGTAAGCCAAGTCCAGGATCTGACCCACTCCGCCCATCACGGTCTCCTCTGTGTCTCGGCTCCGGCGTCCCGGTCCCACCCATCCTGGCACGGTGAACCGTCCGCCGAGGTGTCAACGTCCCGGGGCCACCGGATGTGCCCCGGACCACTGCTCCGCGACCGGCCTTCGACCGGTCCGGGCCGGAGCGGCTACTCGGCCGCCCCGCTGCTCTTCCGGGCGCGGGGGCCCTTCTTCGGCCCGGACTCCTCGGCGGCCCCGGCCGGCGCACCGTCCTCGACCAGCTCTGCCTCGACCAGTTCGGCCTCGACCAGTCCGGCCTCGACCGGCTCCTGCTCGGTCTCCGCCCGCTCCGGCTGCTGGTCCCGCGCCGGCTCGGTGAGCGCGTCCGCGCCACCCGGACGGCCCCGGTCCACCACGCCCTTGCCGCGCTCGGCCAGCTCGTCGTACGTCTCCTTGGCCTTCACCGCCAGCTCGACCGCCCGGCCCACCTGCTGGAGGGCGAAGGTCTGTGCCTTCTCCTGGAGCACCTTGAGGTCGGTGGGCAGGGTGGTCACGGTACCCGCGACCTTCGCCTGCGCCTCGACCAGCCTGGCCTGCGCCTCCTGGAGCTTGACCGTGGCCTTCTCCTGCGTGCCCCTGCGGTCCGCGGCGATCGCCTCGACCTTCCCCGGGACCTCGCGCAGCTTCTCGTAGGCGAGGTCTCCCGCGCCGGCCAGGGCGTAGAGCGGGGTCGGGTCGCTCAGGGTCTTCTTGATCTCGTCAGTGATCGGCATGACCGGTCCTCCCGGTGTCTAGGTTGCTGGGCCGACGGTTTTCGGGCCATCGGTCGTGGGACCTGCGGTCCCGAGGCGATCGACCTTCGAACCGTCGGCCTGCGGGCCACCGGTTTCCGGGCCGTCGGAGACCGCGCCCTGATGAGCGGCGTTCTCCTTGAGGAAAGCGTCGTAGACCGCGAGCAGCGCCTGCTTCTGCCGCTCGTTGATCAGCGGATCGGCCAGGATCGAGGCCCGTAGCTCCAGGCCCTCGTCCCGCCGCTCCTCCAGAATCCCGGCCTGGACGTACAGCGTCTCCGCCGAGATCCGCAGCGCCTTCGCGATCTGCTGCAGGATCTCCGCGCTCGGCTTGCGCAACCCTCGCTCGATCTGGCTGAGGTAGGGGTTGGACACGCCGGCGGCCTCCGCCAACTGCCGCAACGAGTACTGCGCATTTCGCCGCTGCTCGCGGATGTACTCGCCCAACGAGCCGACATTCAGTGAGGCCATGCGACCACCCTGCCCCACCCTGCTTGCATGTGCAAGCAGGGTGCTAACAACAGCAAACGCGCCGGGCCGGCGCAGTTCGCCCAGTTGCGCACCACCGTCCCCGCCGACACGCTGGGCCCCGGAAGATCCGCTGGACAGGTCGCCGCAGGGCGCAGTGGCCCCCGGTGCTTCCGGTGGGGCCGGGCCGGGGAGGGCGGGACCGCGCCCGGCGGATCACCCGAGGTCGGGGACCCGGATCGGCATCAGGATGGAGAAGGTGCCGTCCCGGTCCGCCGAGCGGATGGCCAACGGGGCGATCGGACCGGTCAGTTCGAGGACGAGCTGCTCGGGTCGGCCGGCGGCCCGGAGCGCCTCCAGCAGGAAGTCGCGGTTGACGGCCACCCGAACCTCGCCGGGTGCGGCGGCGGTGTCGGCCGGGGCGACGGTGAGCCGTCCGTCCTGGCCGAGGGCGAGGACGGTGACCTCGCAGGCGGCCCCGTGCGGCCCGGAGGGCAGGGTCCGGGTGGCGCCGGACTCGACGGCGCCGCGCAGTTCGGCGGCGGGCAGGCCGACCCGGTGGACGGGGTCGAGGCGGATCAGCGACCGGTAGTCGGGGTAGTCGTGGTCCGGGGTGGCACCCTCGATGCGGTGCCCGCCAGTCTCGACCCGGACCAGGCCGCCGCCCAGGGTCAGCTCCGCCTCCTCGCCACCCGCGCCGAGCAGCGCGCGGATGCCGTCCACCAGGGCGGTCGGAACGATCGCGCCGGCCGGAAGACCCTCGGTCGCCGGCTCTTCGGCCGGGGACGCGCCCCGCACCGGGACCTCGGCGAGCGCCATCCGGTACCGGTCGGTGGCGACCAGGCGCAGCAGTGCACCGTCCAGGTCGAACAGCACGCCGGCCAGGACCGGCAGTTCGGGATCGCCGCCGACCGCGAAGCGGACCGCGTCCAGCGCGACGGCCAGCTCACCGGCCGGGACGGTGAAGCGGAGTTCGGTGGGTGTGGTGGTCACGGGGTTCTCCCTCTGGTCGATCAGCGCTCGGATCAGGGAGAGCTCGCGGCGGGCGTCGGCGAGGCCGTCCTCCAGCCTGCGCAGGTGCGTGTCCACCACCCGGTGGGCGGCGCCGGAGCCGGAATCGGCGCCGAGCACGGCCCGGATGCCGGCCAGCGGCAGACCGACCCGCCGCAGCCGGCAGAGCAGCCGGGCGTCGGCGAGCTGCCGGGGCCGGTACCAGCGATAGCCGGTCTGCGGGTCCACCCAGGCCGGGGTGAGCACGTCGGCGCCGTCGTAGAAGCGCAGGGTGCTGACGCTGAGACCGCTGTCGCGGGCCAGTGCGCCGATGCTGCGCAGGTCGCTCTCCATGCCGCCGACTCTGCCGTCTCGACCAGGTCGAGGGTCAACGCCGGCCGGGACCGGCCGTGGGATCCGCCGTAGGGAGCGGAGCGCGGGCCGCAGCGGTGGGTGGGCTGCCGGGGTCGCGCAGGGCCCGGATCCCGGTGATCCGGCCGCCGCCGTCCGCCTCGCCGAACCCGGACACCGCCACACCGCCACACCGCCACGCCGTCACGCCGTCACGCCGTCGACCGGGCGGGGGCCATCACGAGGACCGGACAGGGCCCCGGTCTGTGACATCGGGCGGCGGGGTCAGGCCCGGAAGGCGTCGTACGCCGGGGCGAGCAGGGTGGCGAGGTCCCGGCCGCGGACGGTGATCCCGGACGGGCCGAGGCGGCTCAGCGAGGGTTCGATCCGGTCCTCGACCGCCTCGGCGCGCAGGGTGAAGTCACCGCGCCAGTAGTCGGCGACGGTCATGGGCGCCGCCTGTCCCCGCTCCGGCTCACGCGTCGACTCGCGGTCCGGTCCGTGCTCCGGCTGGTGCCCGGACGGGTGCTGCCCGGTCATCGGTCCTCCTCCTCGGCCACCGCGTCACGGGAGAGCGCGACCAGTTCGCGCAGTGCGTCGGCGGGCAGCTCGGTGAGCCACTGCTCGCCCTCCCCCACCACCGCCTCGGCCAACGCCCGCTTGGCCGCCAGCAGTTCGTCGATCCGCTCCTCGACCGTTCCCACGCAGACCAGCCGGCGGACCTGGACGTCGCGGCGCTGGCCGATCCGGAACGCGCGGTCGGTGGCCTGTTCCTCGACCGCCGGGTTCCACCAGCGGTCGAGGTGGACCACCTGGTTGGCGGCGGTCAGGTTGAGGCCGGTGCCGCCGGCCCGCAGCGAGAGCAGGAACACCCTTGGCCCGTCCGGCGACTGGAAGCGCGCCACCATCTCCTCACGGCGCGCCCGGGAGACCCCGCCGTGCAGATAGAGCACCTCCTCGCCGAGCCGCCGGGTCAGATAGGGCTGGAGCATCGCGCCGAACTCCGCGTACTGGGTGAAGACCAGAACGCGGTCCCCTTCGGCCAGCGCCTCCGTCAGCAGCTCCGCGAGCCGGGCCACCTTGCCCGACCGCTCCCCCAGCGCCGAGCCGTCGTGCAGCAGTTGGGCCGGATGGTTGCAGACCTGCTTGAGCTTGCCGATGGACGCCAGGACGGTGCCGCGCCGCTGCACCCCCTTGATGCCCTGCACCCGCTGCAACAGGTCGGCCACCACCGCCTGGTAGAGGCCGGCCTGTTCGACGGTGAGGTTGCACCAGACGGTCATCTCCTGCTTGGCGGGCAGTTCGGCCGCCACCGCCGGGTCGGACTTGAGCCTGCGCAGGACGAACGGCCCGGTCCGGCGCTGGAGTTCGGCGGTGAGGTCCGGGTTGCGGTGCAGCTCGACCGGGATCGCGTAGCGCTCCTTGAAACGCTCGGCCGAGCCGAGCAGTCCGGGGTTGGCGAAGTCCAGCACGGCGTGCAGTTCCGCGAGGCGGTTCTCCACCGGGGTGCCGGTGAGGGCGATCCGGTGGACGGTGACGGGCAGCGAGCGAATCGCCCGGGACTGCGCGGTGCCGAGGTTCTTGATGTGCTGCGCCTCGTCCGCGACCACCCGCCGCCAGCGGATCGCCCGCAGCGCGGCGAGGTCGCGCTGGACCAGGCCGTAGGTGGTGATGACCAGGTCCACCCCGCTCACGGCGGCGGCCAGTTCGTCCTCGCCGAGCCGGCCCGAGCCGTGGTGGACGTGCAGTCGCAGTCCCGGTGCGAAGCGCTCGGTCTCGCGCTGCCAGTTGCCGACCAGGGACATCGGGCAGACCAGCAGGGTCGGGCCGGTGACGCCCCGGGCCCGCTCGGCGGCCAGCAGGGCGAGGGTCTGGACGGTCTTGCCGAGGCCCATGTCGTCGGCCAGGACGGCGCCGAGACCGAGGCCGGCCAGCCCGCTCAGCCAGGCCAGCCCCCGCTCCTGATAAGGGCGGAGGACGGCACGGAAGCCCGCGGGGAGGGCGGGCACGGGGGCCGGGACGGCGCGGCCGGCGAGCAGTTCGCCGAGCGGGCCGTCCACCCTGACGGCGGTGACCGGCAGACCGGCCACCATGGCATCGGGGTCGAGCGCCGTACGCAGGACGTGGCCGGCGGACATCACCCCGTCGCGCCGGTGGGCGAGGAAGGAGAGCGCGGCGGCGATCTGCGCGGGGTCGGCCTCGACCCACTTGCCACGCACCCGGACCAGGCCCTGCTTGGCGGCGGCGAGGTCGGCGAGCTCCGCCTCGCTGAGCGGGTCACCGCCGTCGCCGAGCGCCGCCTGCCAGCGGAAGGCGACCACCGCGTCCCGGTCCACCTGGCTGGCGACGGCGAGCGAACCGGGGGCCGGGACCGTGGTGACCTGCAGGGCGAGCCCGAGCCGGGGGCGGCGGCGCCACCAGGCGGGCAGCAGGACGCCGAAGCCGGCCTCGGCGAGCGCGGGCGCGGCGTCGCGCAGGAAGTCCAGCGCACCGGCCCGGCCGAGGGGGAGCGCGGCCGGACGGGCGCGGTGGCGCAGCCCGTCCAGTGCGGGCCAGCGGTGGGCGGCCCGGGCCAGTTCGGCGGCGAGCACCTCCGCCGGGTCGTCCGCCTTGCGGGCCAGCGCGGCCAGCGCGGCACCGCCCTCGTGCAGGTCGGCGGCCCGGACGAGCAGCGAGGGCTCGTCGACGGCCTGGAGCAGGAACTCGACCCGCCAGTGGTCGTCGGACGGCCGCCCTTCCGGGTCGTCCGGGTCAGGGCCGAGCGGTTCCACCAGCCGGAAGCAGAGGCGCAGTTCGGCTGAGGCGGGCTCGGCGGCGGCGTACCAGGCGGCGATCCGGCGCCGGAGTTCGGCGAACTCCGGCGGCTCGGCCAGGTCGGCCAGGTCGGCCGGGACCGGTCCGGCGCCGGGGACAGGACCGCCCTCCGGGGCGAGGCGCCCGTCCGGGGCCGCCAGGGCGGCGAGCCAGCGCTCAGCCGCCCCCGGGCGGGCGACACCGGCGGGCTTCAGCAGTGGGGGCTCGGCGGCGAGCACGGCGCGGGCCTCGGCGTCCACCAGGACGGCCAGAACGGCCTCCACCAGCGCCTCCCCGCTGCGCCCCGGCACATGGACGGGATCGGCGGGGGCGGCGGGAACAGCCCAAGCGGCGAGGGCTGCAGCGCCGGGGTCGGCGGGCCACTCGCCCCGGCAGACCGGCGGGCAGCCGGCCGCCAGCGCGGCGGCCTCCCGGCGTTCGGCCGGCCCCGGGTCCGGCCGCCAGCGGGCGGACGGCACGCCGCCCTCCAGGACGGCCACCGGCAGCACCCGGCCTCGCCCGACCACGCGCCAGGCGAGGTCGTGCACGGCGGTGAGCCAGCGCAGCGAGGGGCCGTAGGTGACCTCGACGGTCCCGGCACCGGGGAGTTCGGCGCCGGTCACGGCCCAGTGCGGGTCGAACACCTCCCCGAGCAGCTGGGCCGCCGCCGCCGCGTCGAACAGCAGGGCGGGCACCCGCCACGGCAGCAGGACCGCGCCGCCGCGCACGGGGGTGACCGGCAGGTCGGGCGAGGGGGCCGGCCGGCCGCCGACGGCGGGCAGCAGCAAGGTGGCCCACCGCTCGGGGGCCTGTCCGGCCAGCCAGCCAAGGCCGGGGCCGATCCCGCCGAGCAGGGCGGCCACCTCCGCGGCCGGGCAGGCGTACGGGTGGGCGCGCGGGGACGGCCGGTCGGCGGGCGCGTCACCCGCCGTCGCGGCGGGATAGGCCCGGGCATCCTCGGCCCAGAGCGCCAGCTGCCCGTCCGCCCGCCAGAGCGCGTGCAGCACGAACATGGGCGGGGCCCTCCCGGGGTCTGCGGAACCGACGTTCGAAGACTATCCGGCGGCCCTGCGCTCAATGCGGACAGGAACTGGCCTGGTTCGCCGACGCCTCGGCCCCCCGAAGCGGAAAGCGCCACCGACGAGAGGCCGGCCGGGCGCGGGCGCCGACTCCGGGAATCACCCGGACAGCATGGTTGAACTTTGAACGAAACTGCCCTAGGCTGAAGCCAACAAGTTGAAGCCTAAACAAATGGCTTCGAACCCGAGGAGGAGCCATGGGCCTTTTCAACCGCACCAAGAACACCGCCACCACCGTCACCGCCGTCAAGGCCCCCGCCGGCCCGGACCTCGGCCACCTCACCGGCGACTGGGCGATCGACACCACGCACAGCGAGGTCGGCTTCTCGGTCCGGCACGCGATGGTCACCAACGTCAAGGGCCGCTTCACCGAGTACGACGGCAAGCTCCACCTGGACGGCACCACCCCGGGCAACTCCACCGCCGAGCTGGTGATCAAGGTCGCGAGCATCGACACCAACCAGACGCAGCGCGACGAGCACCTGCGCACCGGCGACTTCTTCGCCGCCGAGACCCACCCCGAGATCCGCTTCCGCAGCACCTCCGCCGAGCGGCTGCGCGGCGACTCGTACCGGCTGACCGGCGAGCTGACCATCAAGGGCACCACCCGCCCGATCGTCCTGGACCTGGACTACACCGGCAGCGCCACCGACGCCTACGGCGCCGAGCGGGTCGGCTTCGAGGGCACCGCCGTCCTGGACCGCACCGACTGGGGCCTGACCTACAACGCCGCGCTGGAGACCGGCGGCGTGCTGATCGGCGAGAAGGTGAAGCTCAGCTTCGACATCTCCGCCGTCAAGGCGGCCTGAACCGGCCGACCACGGCCACCGCACCGCTTCGCCTCCGCGGCGCTTCACCACCGCGCCGCCGCAACACGTACCCGCACGCCCCGCCCCTGCCGACCCCCGAACGGCAGGGGCGGGTTCGTCTCCGGCCTCAACAACGGCCGGGCGGCGGGCCATTCCGCCCGGGGCGGGAGACTTCCGATCGCTCAGGCCCGCGCCACCAGCCCGGCGTCGGCCGTCGGCAGCCAGCTGCCCGGCGGGCGATGCAACCAGCCTTCGCGGGAGCCGAGTTCGGCGGCCGCGGCGGCCAGTGCGGTCAGCCCGGGGTGACGCAGGTCGGGGCGGTGCACCAGGCTCACCAGGCTGAGCGGCACCGGCTCGACCAGCGGCACGTTCACCACACCGGGGATCAGCGGGCCGCCCGTGGTGGTCAGCATCGGATCGCCGTGCCGGGCGAGGTAGCGGGCGGTCTCGTCCACGCCGACCGGCGGGACGTACGGCGCGGCGGCCACCAGGCCGTGCTCGGCCAGCAGCCGGGCGCCGAGGTCCGCCCACTCCGTGGTGGCCGGATTGCCGGCGCAGACGTCCACCGGGTGACCGGCCAGCTCGGCGAGGCGCAGCACCGACCGGCCGGCCAGCGGGTGGCCGACCGCCATCATCACCGAGATCGGCTCCAACCGAACCGGCACCTGGGCGAGTTGGGAACGCAGACCGGTCGACAGGCCGGCGAATCGGCCGAACGAGACATCCAGCCGGTGCGCCAGCAGCTCGCCGGCGGCCGCCGCGAGTCCGCCGAGGAAGCGCGCCAGGATCTCACCCTCCGGCCAGGCGGCCCGGGCCCGTTCGAGCACCCGGCAGGCCGTCAGGTCCGGTCCGGTGACGTCGCTGTTGAGGTCCAGCAGCAGCGGACGGTGCGCGGCGTCCGTGACGATCTCGTCGTGCAGGGCCAGCAGCCGGCGCGCCTTCGGCAGCAGCCGCAGCCCCGCCGGGGTGAGCTCGACGCTGCGGGTGGTCCGGGTGAAGAGCGCGTCGCCGAGCAGCCGCTCCAGCGCGCGGATGTCCCGGCTGAGCGCCTGCTGGGCGACGTGCAGCCGCTCGGCGGCCCGGCCGAAGTGCAGCGTCTCGGCGGTCGCGACGAAGCCTCGGAGCAGGCGGGGGTGCAGGTCACGGGGCATGGCGGCAGATTAACAACAGGGTGTTGTGAGTCCGGCGAAACAGGTGTTGGACGGGCGCCGGTCCGCCCCGCGAAGCTGAGGGCTCCCCCGGAAACCCCCGCCGCCGGGACCTCTCTGCCCTGGAGCCCCATGCCCGCGCGCGCCCCCGCCCTGTTCGCCTCCTACCGACGCCTGTTCGCCGCCCCCGGCACCGCCGCCTTCACCCTGGCCGGGCTCCTCGGCCGACTCGCGATGTCGATGACCGGCGTCTCGCTGGTGGTCCTGCTCGCCGAACGGCGCGGGTCCTACGCGCTGGCGGGCACCGTCGCGGCGGCCGGACTGGTCACCGGGGCGATCGGCATGCCGCTGCTCGGCCGGCTGGTGGACCGGTACGGGCAGGCGCGGGTCGCCGTCCCGGCGACGCTGTACAACGCCGTCCCGTTCGCCGGCCTGCTGCTCTGCGTCCGGCTCGGGGCTCCCGACTGGACGCTGTACGCCTGCTGGGCGGCGTGCGCGGCGGCGCCGAACCTGGGTGGCATGGCGCGGGCCCGCTGGGCGCAGCTGTACCGGGACGACCCGGCGGCCCGGCACCTGGCCAACTCCTTCGAGCAGGCGCTGGACGAACTCTGCTTCATGGCCGGGCCGGTGCTCGCGATGACGCTCAGCACCACGCTGGCCCCGGAGGCCGGGATGGTCACCGCCGGTGTGCTCGGCACCACCGGCGCCCTGCTCTTCGCGGCCCAGCGGCGGACCGAACCGCCGGTCGCGGAGCGCCCGTCGCGCGAACGCCACGGCTCACCGCTGCGGGTGCCCGGCCTGCGGGTGCTGCTGCTGACCTTCCTCGCCACCGGCATGGTCTTCGGCTCGATGGAGATCACCACCGTGGCGTACGCCGACGCGCTCGGCCACAAGCCGGTGGCGGGCGGGCTGCTGGCACTGGTCGCGGCCGGCTCGTGCGCGGCGGGGCTGGCCTTCGGACTGCTGCGGCCGCGCCGGGCACCGGGCGTCCGTTTCCTGCTGGGCACCGGGGCGATGGCCGGTCTGCTGCTCCTGCCGCTGGCCGCCGGGCTGGGTGGGGCCGGGCTCGGCACGCTCGGGGTCGCGCTGTTCGCGGCCGGGACGGGCACCGCGCCGACCATGGTGACCGGCATGACGCTGGTCCAGGAGCTGCTGCCGCGGCGGAGGCTGAACGAGGGCATGGCGGTGGCGGTGTCCGGCATCGTGGTCGGCATCTCGGCCGGTGCGGCCCTCGCCGGGGCGGTCGCCGAGCACGCCGCCCCCGGCACCGGCTACTGGCTGCCCGCCGGCGCCGCCGCCCTCGCCCTGCTGATCGCGCTGTCCGGCCGCCGCCACCTGCGGGGCCCGGACCGGCCGCCTGCCGCCGGGAACGCGGCCGGGAACCCGGCTGGGAACGCGGCCGGAAATTCCGAACGGACTGTCGGTACTGCGGGCTAGCGTCGGGGCATGGAAGCGACGACCATCCGTTACGTCCGCGGCGATGCCACCGCGCCCCAGGCCAAGGGCGTGAAGATGATCGCGCACGTCTGCAACGACCTCGGCGGCTGGGGCAAGGGGTTCGTGCTGGCGCTGTCCCGGCGCTGGCCGGAGCCGGAGGCCGCGTTCCGGCGCTGGCACCGGGAGCGCGCGGGCAACGACTTCGGGCTGGGTGCCGTCCAGCTGGTGCGGGTCGAACCGTACGTCTGGGTGGCGAACATGGTCGGCCAGCGCGGCATCCGGACGGCCCGGTCGACGGGCGTGCCGGTCCGGTACGAGGCGATCGACACCGCGCTGACGGCGCTGGCCGGGCAGGCGCTGGCGCTCGGCGCGTCCGTCCACATGCCGCGGATCGGCTGCGGTCTGGCGGGCGGGCGCTGGGAGCGGGTCGAGCCGCTGGTGACGGCCCGGCTGGTGGATCGGGGGGTGCCGGTGACGGTCTACGACCACGACTGACCGGCGGCCGGTCTCAGCCGGCGGCCGGCCAGGTGTACTCGTACTCCGGCAGCACATGGCCACCGGGGAAGACGCCCTCCCGCTGCGCCGTCCGGCGACCACCCTCGCGTTCGTAGAAGGCGACCGCCCGGGTGTTGGCACACAGGACCTCCAGGTAGAGGTCGGCGCCGGGGTGCCGCCGCGCGACGTGCGCGCGCGCCGTGTCCAGCAGGGCGCGGCCGATGCCGCCGCCGGTGCGGCCGGGCCGGACGTGCAGGTTGTCGAGCAGCACGCGGCCGTCCGGCTGCGGGACGAGATAGGCGAACCCGACGGCGGCACCGGCCTGTTCGGCGATCAGCAGCTCCGGGGTGTTGGCCGGTTCGCCGTAGTCGACGGCCAGCCGCAGCGACCAGACCTCGTGCCGCTCGGCGGGCAGCCCGTCGCCGAGCGCCTCCTCCGGGACGATGCCGGTGTACGCGGTACGCCAGCTGAGGCTGTGCAACTCGGCGACGGTCCCGGCATCGTGCGCGGTGCCCCGCCGGATCGTGGTGGCCGAGGCCGGGGAGCCCGTGGCGGCCGTCGCCCCGACGGCCGGAGTCGTCGTGGCGCGGTCATCGGATGCGGTCATGTGACGAGCCTCCCACACACCCCGGGTTGAACATGTTCAACGCTTACCTCTACAGTCGTGCCATGCTTTTGAACGCGTTCGAAATAAGCGGGGGCGAGGCGACGGCACCGGATGCGGAGGGGGCATCCGGTGCCGTACGCCACGACACCGGCTGGAACTGAGCGATCCGGCTAGGCTCGGATCCGTGGACGACCTGGCAGCGACGAACGGTACGGGCAGCACGAGCGCCGCGAACGGTACGCGTGGTGCGGACGGGACGCAGGTAGAGGCACCGGCGGCGCCCCCGGCGGCACCGCCCGCCGAATCGCGTGGCAGCCGTGCCCAGCCGAAGACCGACAAGAGCGAGCAGACCCGGGCGCTGATCCTGGAGACCGCCATGCGGCTCTTCCAGGAGCGCGGCTACGACAGGACCACCATGCGCGCCATCGCCGCCGAGGCCGGTGTCTCGGTCGGCAACGCCTACTACTACTTCTCGTCGAAGGAATTCCTCATCCAGGGGTTCTACGACCGGATGACGTACGAGCACGCCGCCGACGCCCGCCGACGGCTGGCCGGCACCAAGGACTTCACGGAGCGTCTGGAGATCGCCGTGAGCTCCTGGCTCGACTGCGCGGCGCCGTACCACGAGTTCGCCGCCCAGTTCTTCCGCACGGCGGCCGACCCGAACAGCGCGCTGAGCCCGTTCTCCAACGAGTCCCACCCGGCCAGGGCCACCGCCGTGGAGCTGTTCCGCGAGGTGCTGACCGGGTCGGAACTCGCCCCCAAGCTGGACGCCGAACTGGCCGAGCTGCTGCCCGACCTGCTCTGGCTCAACCTGATGATCGTCGTCCTCTACTGGGTCTTCGACCGCACCCCGGACACCGAGCGCACCCGCGAGTACGTCCGCCGCTCGACCCCGATGGTCGCCCGGATCATCAACCTCTCGCGCTACCGGGTGTTCCGCCCGATCGTCCGCGACGCCAAGGGCCTGATCCAGGACTTCATCCTCCCCACCATCGGGAAGACGGCCGCCAAGTAGGCCCGGAGCCACCATCAGGCGCCCGCTCCCGGAAAGGCGCCCGCTCCCGACGGGACCGGAGGGGGGAGCGGGATCCGGGCCACCGGGCCGGTCATGCCGACGGCCGGCCCGCCCGGCCGTCGGCGGTTGCCCGCACGACGGCCGCGGCGGACCGGCCGAAGCCCACCAGGGGTGCGCCGCTCAGAAATTGTCCGGGTTCCAGGCGGCCAGTGGGGTACGCAGCAGGAGGTCCGCGGCGGCGGCCGCGCCCGGGCGCAGCTCGGTGACCAGGCCCGCGGCGGCCAGCCTCGGGGCGGTCTCGCCGCCCAGGTAGAGCGAGCCGAGCGCGGAGGCGTCCAGCGCGAGGTCCGCCTCGTCGGAGGTGCGGGTGCAGCGGCCGGTGCCGTCGGCGGCGACCTCGATGGCCCAGCGCCCGGCCGTATAGCCGTCCCGGTCCTCGACCTCCAGCACGACCCGGCCCGGCGCGCCGTAGGTACGGGCGTTGAAGGCGGCCTCGACGTCGAGCACCCGCAGCCAGGTGAAGTCGGCGTTGTCCACGTACGGGGTGGCGGCGCGCGGGTCGCTGAGCAGCAGCGGCAGCGGGTCGTCCACGCCGATGTTCTCCGCGACGACCTTGCGCACCCAGTCGACGGAGAGGACGAACCGCCACAGCTCGGCGGCGGCACCCCGGTCGAGGGCGAGGAAGTCGGCCACGGTGAGGGTGCAGTTCGGGTAGCTGCCGTCCCAGCTGTCGTCGACCCGGTAGACGACCAGGCCGGTGGCGGTGCCCTCGGCGTTCCGGTGGACGGCGGCGAAGGGCTCCTTCCAGTCGAAGCCGGGCACCTTGGTCTCGCCGGTCGTGCGCTTCCACCAGATGTCGTCACGGGCGATCGCGCCGGGCTGGGTGAGCCGCCAGCGGTCGTGCAGTTCGGGGCCGACCTTGCGCAGCTCCTCCATGCCGACGAAGTCGATCCGCCCGCCGGGGACGGTGGGCAGGCCCTCGCGCAGGCCGCGGGTGCGCAGCAGGTCGATGTTCCAGCCGTGGCCGCGGGTGGCCGGGCCGAAGCCGAACCGGCCGTAGATGTTGTACTCGGCCGCGATCAGGATGGCGACCGCCGAGCCGCGCTCGCGGGCCGCCGCCAGGTCGTGCGACATCATCCGGCTGAGCAGACCGCGCCGGCGATGGGTGGCGGACACGGTGACGGCGGTGACGGCGTCCGCCTGGACGGTGGCCCCGCCGGGAACGGTCAGCTCGACGTCGAAACTCCGGAACGTGGCGACGTGCCGGCCGTCGTCCACGGCCGCGAGCACCCGCCCCGGCTCGTACTGCAGCCGCCGGAAGTCGGCCGCGCTCTCCACGTGCGAGCGCAGGAACCCCAGGGCGAGCGCCCGGTCCCACGCGGCGATCTCGTCCTCGGCGATCGCACGGATCTCGACGCCGCCCACGGTGTCGACGGTCTCCTTCAGCCGGCCACGGCCCGGGTCACGGGACTCGCCGTTCACTTCGTTGCCCATTGAGCCACCGTACGACCGGCCCGCGACGGCGGCATCTCATTTATTTCGGCACGGACCACCGGCCGCCACCACCGGAGATGACGCACCGCCACCTGGCGGCCGGAGGCCCGGCCCGCTACGGGCGGGCGTAGAAGTCCGGGGTGCCCATGATCCAGAGGCTGGCCTGCTTGACCGCCCGGCCGGGGCGGGGTGCCTCGATCATCTGGTCGTCGCCGATGTAGAGGCCGACGTGGTGGATGTCGGCGGCGCGGCCGGTGTCGGTCCAGAAGACGAGGTCGCCGGGGCGGAGCTGGGAGTAGCCGACCCGGCTGCTCTGGGCGTACTGGTCGGCGGCGAAGTGGTTGAGCTGCTTGCCGCCCTGGCGCCAGGCCATCATGGTCAGCCCGGAGCAGTCGTAGCCGCCGGGGCCCTCGCCGCCCCAGATGTAGGGCAGCCCGATCTTGGAGCGGGCGAAGGCGACGGCGGCGGACGCGGCCTCGGCGGACCACGGCCGGACGTCCGGGGACGGGGCGGCCTCCGGGAGCGGGGCCGCCTTGGAGGCTTTCACGTCCGCTGCTGCGGCGGCCGCGGCCGCGACGGCGACCTGCTCCGCGGCGGCCTCTTCGGCGGCGGCCTGCTCGGCGGCCGCGCGGGCGGCGGCCTCGGCCTCACGGGCGGCGATGACCTCCAGGGCCTCGCGCCGCTGCCGCTCCAGCTCGACCGTGGTGTTCCGGGTGGCGGCCAGTTCGGCGAGCAGCTGCTCGCGGCGCTGTCCGATGGCGCCGACCTCGGTCTGCTGGTCGGCCAGCCGGGCCTCGGCGCGTTCCCTGGCGGCGCCGACCTCGGCGGCGGCCTGCCCGGCGGCCTCGGCGGCGGCGCGGGCGGCGGCCGAGGCGCGGGCGGCGGAGGCGGCCGTGGAGGTCGCGGCGTCCAGGATCTGCCGGGTGCGGTCGCTGGCGACGCCGACCACCGCGGCGCGGTCCCCGGCCTCGCGCGGGCCGTGCGCGCCGAACAGGGCGTTGAGGGCGGAGAGCTCGGCGCCGGCGCCCTGGCGATACGTTTCGGCGGCCAGCTGGGCGGCGTCCTCGACGGCGGCGGCCCGCTCGGCCTCGGCGGCGGCGGCCCGCCCGGCGGCGGCGGCCTCCTCGGCGCGGGCTCTGGTGAGCGCGAGCTGTGCGCCGTTGTAGGCCTCGACGGCCTGTTCCGCGACCCGGCCGGCCCGTTCCAGCGCCGTCCTGGCGGCGGTGAGGCCGGCTTCGATGGTGCCGACCGAGTCGGCCCGGCGGTCGGCCTCGGCGCGGGAGCGGTCGATGTCCTCGGTGGACGGGTACGCCTCGTCGGCGTGGGCGCCGGCCGGGGCCGGCTCCGGGTCCGCCGGTGCCGCCGCCGCGGCGGGGAGCAGCCCCAGGAGGGCCGCGAGGGAGAACAGGAGGGTCGGCAGGAGCCTGCGCGCCACGGGACATCCTTCTCACTGGTCGGACGCCGCGCCGCCACCGGCCCCGACGGATCGAGCGGGACGAACGGGACGAACGGGACGAGCGGGGGTCCGACGGGGCTGACGAGATCTGATCGGGTCTGACAAGGCCTGACAGGGTCTGAGCGGGTCTGAGCGGGCCCGGGAGACCGGCGATCCCCCGAAGAACATCTCATCGCGTGACAGGCCCATCACTCTTCGCATTATTCTCAGACCGCTCGGTCCGCCCCCACCAGCCCTGCGCCGCCGGGCGGGTGACCGACCGACGGATCCGACTGAACGTCAACTTCGGCCGGGAGCACCGGGTGGACGGCCTACCGGTGGATCCGGGGGGTGTGCGTCCGCAGCCGGGGGTGGCGGTCGGGCCGGGGCTCCAGACCGGTCGGACGCAGCGCGTAGGTGCGGTTGCGGCCGGCCCGGACCGTCCGGCGGCGCTGCTCCGCCCGCCGCTGCTGGCCGAGTTCGTACGCGGATCGGGGGTCGGCCGGCGCGGCCTGCGGGTATCCCCCGGCCGGCGCGGCACCGGGCCCGGCGGCCGCCGCCGAGCGGCGGTCGGCGAGCCGGGCGGAGCGGCGGGCCAGCGAGCGGGCGGCGTGCGCGTCGAGGTGGGCGCTGGCCCGGGCGGCCATCCGCTCGGCCACCCGCTGGGCGGCGGGGTGGTGGGCCGGGACCTTGTCGGGGGCGCCGGCGATCAGGTCGAAGAGCCAGGTACGGGCCCGGTCGGCGCGCCCGTGCAGCAGTCGCTCGCGCCGGAGCGCACGCGCCCGGCGGCGGGGGCGCGTGGCGTAGCGCCAGCGTGCCCAGGGGCTGCTGGGGCGGGCCAGCCGGATCGCGCCGATCCAGGAGAGGCCGGGCACCATGATGCCGAGCAGCCCCGTCCACATCTTGCCCTTGAGCAGGGTGACCACCGAGACCAGCGCGTTCACCGAGATCACCGCGACCAGGCCCCACCTGGTCTCCTGGCTCGGCACCACACCGAGCGGCACGTACCCGGTGAGCAGCAGCGCGGTGAACAGGATGCCGAAGATCACCGCGTCCACCGACTTGCGGCCCTGCTCGCTCCAGTAGACGTCGTCCAGGTGCAGGATCAGCGCGAACTCGTCCAGCACCAGACCGCAACCGATGCCGAAGAGCAGCCCGAACAGGTCGATCCACGGGTGCCCGCCGTAGGTCGCGAACACCCCGACGCCGCCGACCAGCAGAAAGCCCAGACCGAACACCATGTGGTGGATGTGCAGGCCACCGGGGGTGACGTTGCCCGGCCACCAGCGCACCTGGGCCCGGATCATCCGCACGCTGACCCGGATGAAGACGAACGAGGTGATGAACCCGACCAGCAGCAGGAACAGCGGTTGCTTGTGCGCCGCGACGATGTGCGCGCGGTAGCCGTCCAGCAGTGTGGTCATGGGTCTTACCTTCGTTCCTGGTACTGCGTCCTGCCTGCCGCGACATGACCCGGGGGCCAACAGCGGTCCAACGCGCGGTCAGAAGCCCCGAGTGCGCTTGGCCGCCCGCCGTGGGACGGCCGGGTACAGCGACGGGCGCTCGGCGCCGCCCGGGAGCTTCATGAAGAGGCGGGCGACCTCGCCACCGAGGTTCACGCCGATCGCCAGCGCCATCGCGATCGCGGCGGCGCGGCTGACCGAGACCAGCCCGGCGCTGGCGTGGCCCTGGGCGAAGGAGAGCATGCCGAGGTAGAGCGCCGAACCGGGCATCAGCGGGCCGATCGCGGCGGTCACGTAGGGCAGCGCGGAGCCGTAGCGGTAACGGGCCATCAGCTGGCCGAAGAGGCCGACCAGGCCGGCCGCCACCCCGGTGGCGACGATCGGGGAGAGCCCCGCGTTGTAGGCCAGCACGCCGTAGCTGGCCCAGCCGATGCCGCTGTTCAGGGTGACCAGGGCGAGCGAGCGGCGGTCGGTCTGGAGCAGCATCGCGAAGGCGAGCGTCAGCACCAGCGCGGCGATCATCTGGACCGGCGGGTAGTTGACGCCGACCAGGCTCTCGTCCGGTTTGAGCTTCGCCTCGAAGCCGACGCCGAGGTAGAGGATCAGCATCACGCCGATGACGATGCCCGCGACCAGGTAGATCACTTCGAGCAGCCGGGCGGCGGCGGTGATGTAGAAGCCGGTCAGGCCGTCCTGGACGGCGGCGACCAGGGCCCGCCCGGGCAGCAGGGCGAAGAGCCCGCCGGTGATCACGACCGAGCCGCGCAGGCCCCAGTCGTTGAGCGACAGGATGATGCCGGAGGCGGCGGCGGGCATCGCGGCCAGCACGAACTGGTAGAACTCCGGCAGTCCGCGCCGGGCGACCAGCGAGGCCAGCCGGTCGCCGAGGACGGCGGCGATGAAGGCGCTGGCGAAGACCAGCCAGGCCTTGTCGTCGGCCCGCCCGCCGACCAGGAAGGTCGCCGCGCCGGCCAGCAGGCCGGAGTTCAGCGAGAGCAGCCAGGCCGGGTACGGGTGCCGGTTGCGGCGGATCAGGGCGAGGCGGCGGTACGCGTCGTTGACGGTGACCTTCTCCGCGGTGATGTCGGCGACCAGCTCGTACACGGCGTTGAGCCGGATGTAGTCGGAGGTGCGGCGGCGCACCACCCGGTCCGCGGTGACCGGGGGCTCGACCAGCGAGGGCTGGTGGGAGATGCCGATCAGGGTGAAGGTGACCTGCGGCTCGCAGCGGTCCAGCCGGTAGGCGTGGGCGATGCCGAGCATGGCCGCCTCGACGTCCTCGGCGGCCTCGCCGCTGGCCAGCAGCAGCTCGCCGATACGCAGCGTCAGGTCGAGGATGCGCGGCACGTTCCGGGCGGCGGAGGGGTGCAGTTCGCGGGGCGTCCGCTCGAAGGCCGGGCGCTCGGACATCGGGGTGCGCAGCAGGGTGCGCATCCGGTCCGGCCAGGGCGCCTCGCCGGGGGCGCCGGCCCGCAGGGTGGGGACGGCGATCCCGGTGGGTGGCGTGTAGCCGGCGGCCCGCCACTCCTCGGGGGTGAGGGTGTCCTCGGCGACCGAGCGCCGGCGGGGGCCGGTGGTGCCGGCCCCGGCGGCGGGCACGGGTGCGGGCTCCGCCTCGGCCTCGGGCGTGGGCTCCGGGGTCAGCAGCCCCTTGGTGGGCGGGGCCGGCGGGGCGAGCGGGATCACCGTGGCGGGCTCGACGGCCGGAGCCGGGTGGCCGAGCAGGCCCTCGGTGGGCGGCGCGTCGGAGGGGTGGACCGGCCGGACCGGCGGTGTCTGCCGCGCCTGCCGTGCCTGGCGTGCCGCCCTGCCGCCCCTGGCCCGCTTGCCTGCGCCCGGCCGGCCCCGCTTAGGCACTTCCCGCTCCTTGCCGCCCCTGGTGGCGCCGGGCCACCCGGGCCGCCGTTCGATCTCCGCTTACACCTTGCCTGATCGAACTGCAGGACGCACATGTACGTCCCGGCGGGCGGCGGGGCGTACGGGCGCCTACCCGGCGCGGTGGCGGTCAGTGGAGGCCGTGCCGGAGCGGCGGGCGCGCAGCAGTTCGATGGCCACCGGGACCACCGAGAGCAGCACGATGCCGATCAGGATCGCCTCGATGTTGTCCCGGACGAAGGGGATCCGGCCGAGGAAGTAGCCGAGCACGGTGACGCCGCCGCCCCAGAGCACGCCGCCGACGAGGTTGAAGACGACGAAGGTGCGGTAGTTCATCCTGCTCACCCCGGCGACGATCGGGGTGAAGGTCCGCACGATCGGCACGAAGCGGGCCAGCACGATCGCCTTCGGCCCGTGCCGGTCGAAGAAGGCGGCCGCCTTCTCCACGTTCTCCTGCTTGAACAGCCGGGAGTCGGCGCGCCGGAACAGGCTCGGTCCGACCTTGCGGCCGAAGAGGTAGCCGACCTGGTCCCCGGCCACGGCGGCGGCCACGATCAGCGCGCAGACCAGCCAGAGCGGCTGGTGCAGGTAGGTGCCGCCGGCCACCAGGAGACCGGTGGTGAAGAGCAGGGAGTCACCGGGGAGGAAGAAGCCGATCAGCAGACCGGACTCGGCGAAGACGATGGCCAGGATGCCGAGCAGCCCGAAGGTGGAGATCAGGCTGGTCGGATCGAGCCAGGACGGGCCGAGGGCGAGGCTGGTCACAGGGCAGGCACTCCTGAGGTCGGGTCTTGGCAATGAAACAGTAAAGCACTGACCAAGAATCCTTGACTCAAGAGGGCCTGCGGGCGGTTCCCGTACCCGGTACCGGCGGGCCGCCGGTACCGGGTACGGGTGCGCCTCAGAGCCCGTAGCGCTCGACGATCTCCTCGTGGCGGCCGGTGTCCGCGCCCGCCGCCCTGGCCAGGTCGAGCCAGGAGAGCGGGTGCGGCCAGGAGCCGGTGAGCCGGTGGAGCAGGGCGTCGGCCTCGGCGGCCTGCGCGGTGGGCGGCACCGCGACGGCGGCGTAGATGCCGGGCAGCGACCCGTCGTCGTCCGCCGGGTCGGTGATGCTGTAGTGATCCCCGCTGTACGCCCACACCGCGTAGCCGGCCTGCCGCAGCTCCTCGCGGAGTTCGGCCCAGGCCTCGTCGCCGGGCCAGCCGCCGTCGATCCAGTAGGTGGTGTAGCCGGCCGGGTCGAGCAGCGTCAGCAGCTGGAACACCGGGCGCCAGCGCTCCTTCTCCTCTTCCGGGGCGTCGTCGGCGGGCGGCCGCTCCAGCAGGGCCGGGGCGAAGACCACCACGTCGCCGTGGTTGAACGTCAGGTCGTCGCCGAGCACCGGCAGGAGGCGGGCGGTGGCCGGGCCGGTGCGGACGGCCGGGAGGTCGGCGGTGGAGCCGTCGGTCCGCGGGGCCCGGACGGTGACCAGCTGCCACTCCTCGTCCACCGGGCCCTCGGGCTCGTCGAACTCGATGCCGATCAGGGCGCCGGTGGAACGGACGGCCGTCCAGTCCCGGTTGACGGTGGCCGCGGTGATCAGGTGCCAGAGGTCGGGCTCCTGGACGGTACGGTGCCGCTCCTCCGGCGGGGTGCCCTCGGCCGGCAGCGCGTGCTCCAGGATCTCCTGGTACAGCCGCTGCGCCGTCCCGTGGTCGCCGAGCTCGGTCGCCGCGGCGGCGGCCAGCCGGCGGGTGTTGATCCGGTCCGGGTGCGTGGCCAGGATCGCCTCGCACTGCTCCAGCACCTCGGCCCAGCGGCCCTCGGCGGCGGCCCAGCGGGCGCGGATCCAGTGCCCGTCGCCCGGGCTGGTCAGCGCCAGCCGGTCGGCCAGCCGGCGGACGCCCTCGCCGTCCCCGGCCTCGACCAGGGTGGCGCCGAGCATGCCGGTCAGCTCCTCGTTCTCCGGGTCGGCGTCGAGCCGCGCCCAGAGCAGGTCGGCGGCGGCCCGGGCGTGGCCGAGACCGCCCAGCACCGCGGCCAGGTTGATCGCCAGTGTGGTGGCGCCGGCCTGCTCACCCCGGTACCGGTCCAGGGCGACGGAGAGCAGGTCGGCGCCGGTCTCGTAGGGCACGCCCGCCTCGGCGAGGTGTGCCGCGAGCTCGGCCGGCGGGACGGGCAGCTCGGGTACCGGCAGCGCCTCGGCGGCGGCCCGCAGCGCGGCGACCTCCTCGGCGACGCCCTCCGTGCGGCGCAGCCGGGTGAGCTTGCGCTCGCCGGTGGCGGCCAGGGTGAGCGCGACCGTCCGGGCGCCGCGCCGCACGGCCAGCCGCCCGGCGGCCAGCAGCAGGTCCACGCAGGGCCGGTGCGAGCCGGTGCCGTCGAGGTAGGCGACCCAGCCGGCCACGGCGGCGCCGAGTTCGGCGTCGTTCTCCCAGGCGCCGGCCTCGACCAGCAGCTCGACGGTCCTGGTCCAGGCCGACCGCAGGTCGGCGTGGCGCTCGGCGTCCGCGAGGGAGGGCAGCAGGGCGAGCGCCTCCTCGGTGCGGCCGAGGGAGGCCAGCGCGCGGGCCCGCAGCAGGGCGCCCCAGCGCCGGTCGCTGTCGTCGATCCCGCGGCCGCGGGCACGCTCGGCCTGCTCGGCGGTGTCCAGCAGGGCCAGCACGTCCTCGTGCCGGCCGAGCAGGTGCAGCGTGCCGGCCCGGGCGTGGTGGAAGTGCAGGGAGAGCCGCTGGCCGGCCGCCTGCATCCGGGTGGCGGCGCTGTCGAGGTGGCTGAGCGCCTCGGCCGGGCGGCCGTCGTCCTCCAGGGCGTCGGAGTACTCCCGGGAGAGGCAGTCGAAGCAGGCCCGGGCGGGCTCGATCCGCTCCAGCGTCTCGCCGAGCACGGCGAGCCGCTCGGGCACGTAGCCGGGGCCGTCGACCCGGGCGTGGCAGATCGCGAAGTCCTGCACCACACAGACCGACTGCGGGCAGCCGGCCGTCTCCTCGCGGTGCGCGAACTCCAGCAGGTCCACCGCCTCGGGCAGGGCCTGCTCGCCCTGGTGGCGCTTGTTCAGCAGGTTCTGCATCCGCCAGTGCCGCAGGTAGACCTCGACCCAGGGCAGGCCGAGTGCCCGGGCGGCCGCGACGGCCTCCGGGTAGACGGCGTCGAGCTGCTCGTTGCGCCCCTCGTTGGCATGGCCGGGGAGCTCGTAGATGGCGTCGGCCAGCCGCCGGTGGCCGGCCTCGGCCAGCTGCTGGTGGGTGTCGTGGACCCAGGCCCAGATGTCGGTGCTCATACCGCTTCCGTCTCCCCCTGCGGGTGGTGCGCTGTGCTGGTGGGCAGTGTGCCGCCCCCCACTGACAATCCGTTCGGCGCCATCGGTCAGGCCCCGTCCGCCAGGCCGTCCGGGCTGTCCGGGACGGCGGGCAGGCCCTCCGGCAGGGCGGCGGTGAGCGCGGAGACCGCGGTGCCGATGCCGGACAGGGCCGCGGTGAGGTCCCCGCCGGACGAGCCGGCCGAGGCCGCGGCCATGATCACCTTGAGCGAGCGGAGCAGCCCGGCCGCGGTGGCGCTGCCGGTGTGCCCGTCGCGGTAGGCGGTGAGCAGGTCCTGGACGGTGGGGCAGGCGAGGTTGAGGTAGAGCCGGGCCTTCACCTCGCCGTCGGTGCGCGCGGTGAACGCCCGGGCCAGCCGCAGCGCGGCGGACGGGATGCGGGCGTCGGCCTGGTCGTCCTCGATCCTGGCCTTCAGCTCGGCCTCGCGGTCCGGGACGAGGACCAGCGGCAGGCCGGGCGGATCGAACCGGGCCGGGACGAGCTGCTCGCCCGGGTCCGCGAGGGCGCCGGACAGCCAGGCGGCCTCCTCCGCGGGCAGCGGGCGTTCCGGGTCGCGGAACAGCTCGCGGTTGCCGCTCTCGCTGCCGAGTTCGACGATCCGGCAGTCCCTCAGCTGGGCGTAACGGCGCAGGAACGGCAGTACGGCGTAGCGGTCGCCGCGCGCGATCGGCACCTGCATCGCCCGGTAGAGCATCTCCTCGAAGCCGCCGCCGCTGCCGAGGGCGACGTGCACCGCTCCCCCGCCGGCCGCCCGCAGCGCGCCCGCGGTCAGGTCGCCCTGCGAGGTGGGCACCGGGACGTCGTCGGCGAGCAGGGTGAAGAGCCGGTCGTCGCAGAGTGCGGCCCCGAGCAGGTCCTGGCCGTGCCGGCTGAGGATGCGGCGCCAGACGGCGGGCCGCAGCCGGGCGGTCTCGTAGAGGCCGTCCACGATGGCGTCGGCGAGGGCCTGCTGGAGGGCGCGGT
Source organism: Kitasatospora sp. NPDC092286 (assembly GCF_044755565.1). NCBI lineage: Bacteria > Bacillati > Actinomycetota > Actinomycetes > Kitasatosporales > Streptomycetaceae > Kitasatospora > Kitasatospora sp. NPDC092286. The sequence goes on from NZ_JBIVRD010000001.1 coordinate 543,289, forward strand.
AGTGCCCGTCGCGCTGGAGGTCCTCGCGGCTGGCGGTGGGGGTGAGCCGGCCGGACTCGACCACGCCGCCGATGAACCCGGCCCAGCTGGGCAGCAGGTCACGGGCGTCCTCGGCGAGCAGCATGCCGCGCAGGTAGACGGCGAGGTCGCGGTTGTCGGTGCTGCCGTAGGTGCCGCCGTCCTGGACCCAGAGCAGGCCGACCGCGTCGGTGCCGTCCTCGGCCGCGTCCGGGGCCGGCTGCACCGGGAAGGCCGTCAGCGGTTCGAAGCGGCGGCCGAAGGCGGCGGCGAACCGCATCCGGGCGGCGTACTGGTCGCCGTCGGAAGGCCGGCGCCAGGGCACCCGGACGCCGTTGACGGGGTGTTCGTCGTCGCCCACGTAGACCGGGATCGGCAGCAGGACGCAGTACCGGCCGAGCACCTCGCGCAGCGCGTGCTCGTCGGCGAGGTGGGCGTGCTCGGCCTTGAGCGACAGCTCGACGACGGTGCCGGGCAGCGGCCGGGCGGCGACCCGTTCGACGCTGTACTGTTCGCCGCCGTGGCTGCGGTAGCGGTGGCCGAGGCCGGGCTCGCGGTGCGAGGTGGTGGTGACGACGACCTCGTCGGCCACCGAGAAGGCGGAGAGGAAGCCGAGGCCGAAGGCGCCGATGAGCTCCTGGTTGCCGGTGAGTTCGCGCAGCATCCGGGTGTAGCCGGTGCCGACGGTGGCGAGGTAGGCGTGGATCTCCGGTTCGGTGAGGCCGGCGCCGGTGTCCTCGATGCCGACGGTGCGCCGGTCGATGTCGCCGCGCACCCGGATCAGGGGCCGGTGGCCGCCGTCCGGGTCCTCCAGGAGGCGGCGGGTGTGCGAGTCGTGGGCGTTCTGGACGAGTTCGCGCAGGGCGACCAGCGGGGTGGAGTAGAGGTGGGTGGCGAGGACGTTCACCAGTCCGCCGAGATCGACCTCGGTCGTACGCAGATCCTCGGCGGGCACGGGGTCGGGCGGGAGACCTTCAGACATGGGTCCTCAGTGTGCCAGTGCGACTATCCGGCGACCATTTGTTTCTGAGGGGAGGTCGGGACTCGGTCAACCGGACATTGACGGCGAGGTCCCGCCCCCGGTACGCGCCTCAGGGCCGCACGCCGTCGGCCGCCTCCGACGGCCACCTCCGACGGCCGCCGCCTTCGGGCAGCCCGAGGACGGCCCGGACGACCCGCCGCAGGCAGTCGCCGAGGTCCGGACGGGCGCCGCACGGACGGTTCCGCACCCCGTCGTTGACCAGCGCGAACAGCGCGTGCACCCGGATCCGGGCCTCCACCGCGTCGCACTCCGGCCGCCCCGGACAGCGGCCTCGCGCAGGGCCCGGGCGGCCTCGCGCCGACCCTGGACAGCCGAAACTACCCGCGATTAACTTGTGGAGCGATCACCTGGCCCCGCCAGGCGTCAGCCGGGCACCACCGAAGGGAGCGCCACCGTGCGCCGCACCGTGTTCACCGAGGACCACGAGGCCTTCCGGGAGACCATCCGGGACTTCGTCGCCAACGAGGTCGTCCCCGTCTACGAGAGCTGGGAGGCCGAGGGCCACCCGCCGCGCGACTTCTACCGCAAGCTCGGCGACCTCGGCGTCTTCGGCATCGAGGTGCCGGAGGAGTACGGCGGTGCGGGCGAGAGCGGTTTCAAGTACCAGGCGGTGATCACCGAGGAGGTCGCCCGCGCGGGCGTGAGCTTCGGCTCGTCCGGCGTGCACACCGGCCTCGTGCTGCCGTACCTGCTGGAGTACGCCAACGAGGAGCAGAAGCGGCGCTGGCTGCCCGGCTTCGTCTCCGGCGACCTCATGACCGCGATCGCGATGACCGAGCCGGGCGCCGGCTCCGACCTCGCGGGCATCTCCACCACCGCCCGGCTCTCCGAGGACGGCACCCACTACGTCCTCAACGGCGCCAAGACCTTCATCACCGGCGGCGTGCTGGCCGACCTGGTCCTGGTGGTCTGCCGCACCGCCCCGTACGACCCGGAGAACCGCCGGGCCGGCCTCTCCATCCTCTGCGTGGACACCACGTCCGAGGGCTACACCGTCGGCCGCAAGCTGCAGAAGATCGGGCTGCGCACGTCGGACACCGCCGAGCTGGCGTTCAGCGACGTCAAGGTGCCGGTGGAGAACCTGCTCGGCGAGGAGGGCCGGGCCTTCTCGTACCTGACCCACAACCTGGTGCAGGAGCGGCTGGCGATCGCGGTCGGCGCGTACGCGGCCTCGGCGGCGGCGGTGCGGTTCACCGTCCAGTACGTCAAGGACCGCAAGGTCTTCGGCAAGGCGGTGGCCGAGTTCCAGAACACCAAGTTCTCGCTGGCCGACTGCGAGGCCCAGGTGATGGCCCAGCAGTCGATGGTGGACCGCGCGCTGGAGCTGTACCAGAACGGCGAGCTGACGGTCGCGGACGCGGCGGCGGCGAAGCTGTTCTGCACCGAGTCGGCCTCGACGCTGATCGACAAGTGCCTTCAGCTGCACGGCGGTTACGGCTACATCCTGGAGTACCCGATCGCCCGCCTCTACACCGACAACCGGGTGTTCCGGATCTACGGCGGCACGAGCGAGGTCATGCGCAGCATCATCGCCAAGTCGCTTGGTCTGTAGGTACGTTCGGACCGGCGGCGGGCCGCACCCCCATGGCGGCCCGCCGCTGCCGTCGCACGGGCCGCCATGGGGCCGCCGGGCCGCCCGGTCGGACGCGCGGCTCAACCGGGCGCGCTGCTCAGTCGGGTGAGCGACTCAGCCCGGGTGAACGGCTCAGTTGGGTGAACCGTGCTCGGCCCGCCAGGCCTCCCAGCCCGCCGAGGACGCCGCCTTCGCGCCGTGCAGCGCACGCTGCGCCAGCTCGACGGGCGGGGTCTCCAGCCGCTGCAGCCAGCTCCGGCCGGCCGTGGCCACCGCCGCGCACACCATCACCGCACCGGCCAGCCCCAGCACCGCCCCGACACCTGTGAGGATGGCACCGCCGGCCAGCAGCGGGCGGTTGACCTGGAATCCGCTGAAGAAACTCTCGTTCGCCATGCCTCCACCATGGAGGGTGTCGGCGGCCTCCGCACGCCGAGCGGCTCCGGGCGGCCCCGAGCGGCTCCGGGCGGCTCCGGGCGGCTCCGGGTGCGCGAGCGCACCGTGTCCGCGACGCTGGGCCGGAGGGCCCGCCGCGACGGGCGGCCCCCGCCCCGGACGCCCCGCCGGGCCGGCGCAGGAGGACACGCGATGGTCGATCTCGAACAGCTCGTCGTGGAGCACGCCGCCAAGGCCGCCGAGAGCCCGCACGGGCGCAGTGCCCATCTGGCGCTCCACGACGGCGTCCTGCGGCAGACCGTGATCGCGCTGACCGCCGGCACCGCGCTGGACGAACACAACGCGCCGACCGCAGCCAGCCTCCAGGTGCTGCGCGGCCGGGTGTCGCTGACCATCGCCGGCCGCCTGCAGGAGCTGTCGGCGGGCCAGCTGTACCCGATCCCGCAGGAGCGGCACGGGCTGCTGGCCCACGTCGACTCGGTGGTGCTGCTGACCGCCGTCACCGTGTAGCCGGTTTCGGCGCCTACCGCGCGGCCGGCTTCGCCCTGATGACCCGGGTCGGCGCGGACTCCCCGCTCGCGCTCGTCCTCACCGCGGCGGGCATCCTGGCGGCCGGCACCGTCGGCACCATGACCCTGACCGCCGAGATGGTGGTCTCCGCCGCCCCGGTCGAGCGGGCCGGCGCCGCCTCCGCCACCTCCGAGACCGCCGTCGAACTCGGCAGCTCCCTCGGCATCGCCCTGCTCGGCGCGGCCGGCGCCGCCGTCTACCGCTCCCACCTGGACGGCGCCCTCCCCGCAGGCCTGGACGGCGAAGCCGCCGGCGCCGCCCGGGACACCCTCGGCGGCGCCGTCACCGTCGCCGCCCACCTCCCCGGACAGCTCGGCACGGACCTCCTCGGCGCCGCCCGCGCCGCCTTCACCGACGGCCTGCACGTCGCCGCCGTCGTCGGCCTGGTCTTCGCCGTCGGCGCCGCCGCCCTCGCCTACCGCCTGATGAACCGCCTCCCCGCCGCCCGCCCCACCGAGCCGGCCCCACCTGACCCCCGCCCTTCCCCGACCGGTCCGGCCCGCCCCCGCGCGTCATCAGGAGCCCCCGCCCGGGCCTCGGCCCGGGCGGGGGCTCTCGCGCTGCTCAGGCCTGGAGATTTCGATAGACGTCGCGGCGGTTGCCAACGACCAGGACCCAGATGATCAGCTGTCCGTCCTCAAGCGTGTACACAACGCGGTAGTCCCCCACCCGCAACCGCCACCGCGCGTTGTGCCCCTGCATGACCTTGATGTCGAAGGCGGCGGTGTCACCCGCGTTCAACGCTTCCTGGAACTCGGCAAGGCGCCGGAGGATGCGCATGGCATCGGGCCGGGCGACTTTGATCAGGTCCCGCTGGGCGTGCGGAGTGAACCGCGTGACATAGCCCATGGCGGTCAACTGTGGTGGTCGCGGAGCAGGGCGGCCATCTCCTCGAACGAGACCGACCCCTCAGTGCCTTCGGCCTCCGCCTCGTCGGCCAAGCGGTTGAGCCAGGACTCTTCGGACTGCTCCGCGAGTTGAGTCAGCCGCCGGTACTCGGCGATGTCGATCACCACCGCTTCCTGCTTGCCTCGGCGCGTGATGATCGTCGGAGTCTCGTCCCTGTGGGCCCGGTCAAGGACATCCGCAAGGTGGCTCCGCACTTCGGCCATAGAGGCGATCACCGGCTCGGTCATGTAACGAATGTACCTGTTGTACATGGGGCTGGGTGCAAATTTCAGCGAACGCCTCCTTTGCCTCGCCCCCGGGAGTGACACCAGGCGCAGTTGGACACTGAAACCCGAGGCCTGAAAGCACTCCCGCAACGCCTTGACATGGCTACGTCCTCCCCGCAAGGGATCCGTTCGGATCAGACGATCGCTGGGCGCGATCACCGGGGTTAACGACGTCGAGGTCTGAAGGTCACACGCCGCGAAGGCGGATGACCGCCTGAAGCATGAAGACTTCGGGCGGTCACGGACCGACCAGCACGTCACAGCGGGCGGGTCGCCACCCAACAACAGAACCCCGCAGGTGCGGGGAGCACGGTCGCCACACCTCTACGTCGGGACCAACCCCGCACATGCGGGGAGCAAGCAGTCGGCCAGGCACTTGTGGCACCGCTTAAAGCCTATTGAGGAGGACCGAGTCAGAAAGCACTAAGCGATGAACACCCTGCCAACGAGTGGCGACCGCACTACCAGGCGCCCGCTAACACATTCGCCTGATCGAACACCCGCGGCAGGCCAAGCTGATTTCATGTCAGCGAACGAAGGGCCCGAGCGGTCCGAGCAAGCCGGCGGGCGCCCGGCTCGCGGTAGAGGCGCGGCTGGAGCGGGCCAACTATCCGCAGGAAGCGCCGACTCGACGCGGGCACCGGCCAGCCCGGCGGCTGGGCCGCGGGCGGTCCACCCGGGGGTGGAGGTGGCGGTGTCCACCCCCGGGCGGGTGTGTTCCGGGCGGGGGTGCGGGAGCTTGGTGGGGTACCCGGATCCGGCGTCGAGCGTCAGGAGTCCCCCCATGTCCCTGCCGAGCCTGCTCGCCCTTCTCGGCATCCTCTGCTGGGTGGGCTACGAGCTGCTGCTGCGCCGCCGCGAGGATGCCGCCGCCGGCACCTGGCGGGCGGACGGCCGCGACCGGGGTTCCACCCGGCTGCTGCTCTCCTGCTACGCCGCCTCGGTGGCCGTCGTGGTGCTCTTCGGCCGGGCGTCGATCGGCGAACTCCCCGGGTGGGCGCGCTGGTTCGGGGTGGTCCTGCTCGCCGCCGGGCTCGCCCTGCGGGCCTGGGGGATGCACACCCTCGGCCGCTACTACACCCGCACCCTGCGGACCGTCGACGCCCAGCGGGTCGTCCGGGAGGGCCCGTACCGGCTGATCCGGCACCCCGGCTACTGCGGCAGCCTGCTGGTCTGGACGGGCTACGCACTCGGCCTGGGCAGCTGGCCGGCGACGCTGATCGTCGCCGCGCTGCTGCTGGTCGCGTACACCTGGCGGATCGGCGCCGAGGAGCGGCTGCTGCTGACCGCGTTCGGCGACGAGTACGCGACCTACCGGCGGGGCTCGAAGCGGCTGATCCCGTTCGTCTATTAGGACGGGCCCGGCGGGTCGCCGACGACTCGGGACAGGACGCGCACGTGGCCGCGGGTGCCGTCCGGCCGGGGGCGATCATGTGGTCCAGACCACTGCTCGGGATCCGCTTGAGCAACACCTGGTTTTTGACCAGCGTTTCCCAGCCGGTGTATACGTTCGTCGCCGCGGACAGGCATACTGGCGAGGTCGGGCGGTTTGCCCTGCTGAGACTCTAGACAAGAAGGGACCGGTGGCCAGGGATGCTGCGGAACGGTCTTGAGCCCTGGCACCTCCTCGTGGTGCTGGCTGTCGTTGTCCTGCTGTTCGGATCGAAGAAGCTGCCGGAGATGGCCCGCGGCCTCGGCAAGTCGATGCGCATCCTCAAGGCGGAGACCAAGGCTCTGCGCGAGGACGACGCCCCGGCCGACGCCGCCGCCGCTGCCGCCGCTCCGGGTACGGCGCAGAGCACCGCCGCCCCCCAGCCGCCGGCCGCCGAGCAGCCCCGCCCTGCCGCCGTCAACCCGACCACCGTGACCAAGGCCACCGAGACCACCCGGTCCGCGACCAGCGCCTGAGCACCCGGTCCTCCGAAGGCCCCCGGCTCCCGTCCTCGACGGAACCGGGGGCCTTCGTCGTGCCTGCGCGGCCGCCGCTCCCGGGCGCTTCCCGACTGGCCGTCCTCTTTGATCCGTTATCTCCTGGTATGCACCGACCGGAGGAACGGAGTTGAGGCATGTCAGCCAGCGAGCCCACCGAGCCCGGCGAACCCGCCCGGCCCACCGGCGCCACCGGCTCTGCCGCCTCCGCCGACGAACTGGCCGAGCTGCGCGCCCGCCTCAGCGCCGTCGAGGCGCACGCCCGGCAGCCTCCCCGGCACCGGACCCGGTCCTTCTTCGCCGTCCTGCTGGTCCTGCTGGCCTGCGTGCTGACCCCGGTCAGCGAGGTCGCGGTCTGGACGAAGTCCCAGGTCACCGACACCGACCGGTACGTGGCCACGATGGCTCCGCTCGCCCGGGACCCGGCCGTCCGGGCCGCCGTCACCAACCGGGTGACCGACGAGATCGTGAAGTACATCCCGGTCGACTCGCTGCTGGACAGCGTCGCCCCCGCCGACCGGCCCCAGCTGGGCGCCCTGCTCGGCACCATCGGCCAGGCGCTCACCAGCGGGCTCACCGGCTTCGTCCACACCCAGGTCGAGCGGGTGGTGGACAGCGACGCCTTCGCCGGGATCTGGACGGAGGTCAACCGGACCGCGCACGCCGCCGTCGACAAGATGCTGACCGGGGAGGGCGGCGGCGCCGTCCAGATCAAGAACGACACCGTGGTGCTCGACCTCGCCCCGCTGATCGCCCAGGTCAAGACCCGGCTGGTGGACAACGGGCTGTCGATCGCCTCGAAGATCCCCGAGATCCACACCCAGTTCACGCTCTTCCAGTCCGACGCCATCCCCAGGGTGCGCACCGGCTTCCGGCTGCTGGACCTGGCCGGCTTCTGGCTGCCCGTGCTGACCGTGGCCTGTGCGGTCGGCGGGGTGCTGCTCGCCGAACGGCGGCGGCGGGCGGTCGTCACCGTCGCCCTGGGCATGGCCGGCGGGGCGCTGCTGCTGGGCCTCGGGCTGAGCGTCTTCCGGGTCCTCTATCTGGACCGGCTCCCGGCCGGGGTGGACCAGGCGGCGGCCCAGGCGGTGTACGACACCCTGATTCGCTATCTGCGCTCGGCCGTCCGGGTGGTGATCACGCTGGGTCTGCTGATCGCCCTCGGCGCCTGGATCAGCGGCGCCGGCGCGCACGCCGGAACGGTCCGGGGCCTGTGGCGGTCCGGGATCGGCGGGGTGCGGCACACCGCCGAGCGGGGCGGGGTGCGGCTCGGGCCGGTCGGCCGGTTCGTGCACCGCTGGAAGGGGTGGCTCGGCTGGGTGGCCGCCGCGGGCGCGGGGCTGGCATTCCTGCTCTGGAGCTATCCGACCGTACTGGTGACGCTCTGCCTGGCGCTGGTGCTGCTGGCGGCGCTGGCGGTGCTGGAATTCCTGGACGAGCCGGACGGGGGCGGCGGCGAGCACGTACCCCGACCGGCCTGAAGGAGGAGGCGGGGTCTCTTCCTGAGGGACGATCAGCCACGAGCGGTGCCGGCGTGGGGACCGGTACGGGGTGAGGCGCGCGGGGCGCCCTCAGTCCCTGATGACGCAGCGGAAGCCCAGGTGGCAGGTGGTGGTGTCCTCGGACTGCGGCATCCGGGCCGGCGGGCGGTAGCGGCGGCAGTAGGTGGGCGCGCAGAGGAACGAGCCGCCCTTGATCACCCGGCGCGGGATGCCGGGCGCGGCCGCGGCGGGGTCGACGCTCGCGGCGCGGGCGTCCGTGACGCGGGCGTCCCCCGCGCGGCCGTTTCCGCCGCAGCAGCTCGGTGTGGTGCCGCGGTGGCGCCCGGTGTAGTGGTCGGCGGTCCACTCCCAGACGTTGCCGATCATGTCGTACAGCCCGAAGCCGTTGGCCGGGTAGCTGCCGACGGGTGCGGTGGCCCGGTAGCCGTCCGGTGAGCGGTTGGTGAGCGGGAAGTCGCCGTGCCAGGTGTTGGCCATCAGCCGCCCGCCCGGAACGAGTTCGTCGCCCCGCTCCCGGCCCCAGGCGAACTCGGTACCCTCCGAGCCGCCGCGCGCCGCGTACTCCCACTCGGCCTCGGTCGGCAGCTCCTTGCCCGCCCAGGCCGCGTACGCCCGTGCGTCGGCGAGACCGATGTGGACGGCCGGGTGGTCGCCGAGCCCGTCGATCGAGCTGTCCGGCCCGTACGGGTGGCGCCAGTCCGCACCGGGGACGAAGAACCACCAGTTGTACGCGTTGCCCAGGTCCACCGGGCGGTCCGGGCTGCGGAACACCGAGGAGCCGGCCACCAGGAGGTCGGGCAGCGCGTCCGGGTACTCCGCGGCGGTCGGCGCGATCTCGGCGGCCGTGACATGGCCGGTGGCGGCGACGAAGGCGGCGAAGTCGTCGTTGGTGACGGCGTACCGGTCGATCCGGAAGCCGCGGACCACCGCCCGGTGGGCGGGCGCCTCGTCGGGGTAGTGGTGGTCCGAGCCCATGGTGAAGGCCCCGCCGGGCAGGTGCACCATCTCCGGCCGCTGGTCCGGCATCGTCTCCCCTGCTCCCGTTTCCCGCCTTCTGCGCTGTGCCGCTGGACGTTACGGCACGCCCGGACGGAGCAGTCCGGCGGGCGGCCCGACAGCTGCGCGGCGCAGGCTGAGCAGGATGTCCGAGAACCCGTCACCAGAGCCGCGCGACCGCATCGACGTGCGGGCCTGGTTCTGGCTGTTCGGATCGTTCGCGGTGCAGATGGTCGCGTACTTCAATCTTCCGCTGCGCTTCTTCGGAGACCACCGGCCGGTGGTCAGCTGGCTGGCCTTCGCGGTCATCCTCACCGGCCTGAGCGGGCTGCTGCTGGCCCGGATCACGGACGTCCTGCGCGGCACCGGCAAGCGGCCCGGGGTGTGGCTGGTCTTCCTGATCTGCCTGTCGCTCACCTGCTTCGCCGGTGCGTACTACGTGCTGGCCGGCCACCCTGGCGAGTTCGCGGGCCTGTACACCCGGCTGGACGCGCTGTACTTCACGGTGGTCACCATGGCCACGGTCGGGTACGGCGACATCACCGCGGTCGGGCAGTCGCCCCGGCTGGTGGTGGTCCTGCAGATCGCGTACAACTTCGTCTTCCTCGCGGCCGCCGCGGGGACTCTGAGCAGGACGATCCGCAGCGGCCTGGAGCACCGGGTCCACCGGCACGACCAGGGCGTCCAGCCGACCGACCAGGGCCAGGACGGGTAGAAACCGTCCGCACCCGGATATCCGCACAGTTCCCTCGACCCGCCCGGATCCCGGCCGGTAGCGTCCCGTTCGCCGTTCGGTCGTTGCCCGGGCCCTGTCACCGGTGCGGCGGCAGGACCCGGACGACGGCGCCGGTCAGCCCATGCTCTTGGCCCCGTCCAGGGACTCCCGGACGATGTCGGCGTGGCCGGAGTGCTGGGCGGTCTCGGCGATGACGTGCAGCAGCACCCGGCGGGCCGACCACCGCGCGCCGGACTCGAACCACGGGGCCTTGGGCAGCGGGTGGCCGGCGTCCAGGTCGGGCAGCGCGGCGACCAGTTCGTCGGTACGGCGGGCCACCTCGGCGTAGTCGGCCAGCACACCGGCCAGCGTCTCCTCGGGCAGAAGCCGGAACTCGTCCGCCCGCCGGGCCCAGTCGGCCTCGGTCATGGCGGTGAAGTCCGGCATCGCCGAGGGGCCCTCCAGGATGAAGCCCGCCCAGTTCCGCTCGACGTCGGCGACATGCTTGATGAGGCCGCCCAGGCACAGTTCGCCGGCGGTGGTCCGCAGCCTGGCCTGCTCGTCGGTGAGGTCGCGGGTGGTGAAGCGCAGGAAGTGCCGCTGCTTGGCCAGCGCCTCCAGCAGATCGGCACGCTCGCCGGTCACGACCGGGGCGTCGGCCTGCTCGGGAGTGGCCAGTTCGTTGACGGTCATGATGGCTGCCTTCCGTTGTTCCTGTTCGTCGTCAAGAAGAACGCTAGAAGGGATCTAGGTCAGTTCCTGACCTCTATGGCGGGCGAATGGAGGGCCGATCGCGACGACGATCGGCCCTCCACCCCGCCGATCCGAAAAAGCCCCAGCGGCCGGCGCCGGTCAGCCGCGGCGGTGCCGATGACGCAGAAGATGGCACTCTGTCTGAACAACTACCGTCCCTTAGAGGGCAGTTCATATGAGTACTCAGACCGAGTTCGAGGCGAAGATCCTCAACGTCGACCCCGTGAAGATTCGCGCCATGCTGGTGGAAGCGGGTGCCGAGCACCACGGGGACCGGCTCCAGCGCCGCTATGTCTACGACATTCCCGGTAGGACCGGGACGTGGGTACGACTGCGGGACAACGGAACCGCCGCGACGCTATGCGTCAAAGAGATCCTGACCGACGCCATCGACGGCGTGAGGGAGACCGAGACCCGGGTGGGTGACTTCGACGCCACGAACGCCATTCTCGGCAAGCTCGGTTACCAGCCGAAGGCGTACCAGGAGAACCGCCGTTCGTCCTGGTCGTTGAACGGCGCCGCCGTCGAGATCGACGAGTGGCCGCTCATCCCGCCGTACCTGGAAGTCGAGGGAACCAGCGGCGACCACGTCCACGAAGCGGTGCGCACCCTCGGGCTTCCGGTGGATGAACTCACCAGTGAGAACACCACGTTGGTCTACCGCCGGTACGGCATCGGCATCGAGCCGATCCCCCGGCTCACGTTCGGGTGAAAGGGCAGGTCCCCGTGCGCGTGGCCGCACCACCACGAGTCCGCATCGTGCGAGACAACACGGTCCGCATCAAGGTCATTGACGACTGCGGACCGGCCTGCACGTTCTGCCACAACGAAGGCGGCACGGCCCGTTGCCATAGGCCTTGCCGGCTATGACGCTGTCCGGCTTCTTTCGGGGCCGGCCAAGTCCCCGGCGGGGAACCCGAATCCTCTCCGGTACCGGCACGAACCGGGTGCAGTCGGTCTCGTCACGCGCCACCTGATGTTCATCGGCCACACCCACCCGGACCAGGGCAATCAGGACTGGCAAAGCGTCAAACTCGTGGCTGTCCACGATATCCCGGGCCTCAGGAGGCGAAGAGGATGTGTCGCGGGGCGCCCTCCCCCAACGTCACCCCTTCGAACCTGGAGCGTACTTATGAGCCCTACCCGTCGTGACGTCCTGAGGTGGGGAGCCGGAGCAGGCGGTGTGGCAGCCGCCGCCGCGTTCGGTCTTCCGGGCGTGGCCGCCGCCGCAAGCTGGTCCAGCCGGAACTGGATGAGCAACCTGCCCGACAGCCTCCCGCTGACCAGGATGACGATCCCCGGCACCCACGACACCTGTGCCAACAACGCCAACAACGGCACCATGTGGGCCAAATGCCAGAACTGGAGCATCTGGGACCAGTTCGAGAAGGGCATCCGCTTTGTCGACATCCGCCTGAACGGCCTGCAGGGCACCGCGAACGAAATGGGTGTCTACCACGCCAGTTTCTACCAGGACATCCGCTACCAGGACGTGCTCAACGCCTGCGACAACCACCTTCGGAACAATCCGAAGGAGGTCGTCATCATGCGGGTCAAGAACGAGAACTCGGGCGGCCAGGCGCTCGGCGCGGCGGAGTTCCGACGCCGGTTCAACTTCTACCTGGACGACCCGTCGATGAACTTCCGTCCGCGGTTCTGGACCAACCCCTACTGGCCCACCCTGGGGCAGGCTCGCGGCAAGATCGTGCTGGTCGCCGACTTCGACAACCCGTGGACCGTACTCCAGTGGTCCAGTGGCTCGAACAGCTTCTTCCGGACGCAGGACATCTGGGACGGGAACGGCCAGGGCATCGAATACAAGAAGAACAAGATCATCGAGTGGTTCGACGAGGCCTACTTCCACCAGAACGCCGCCGAGATGTACGTGAACCACACCAGCTACGCCAACGGCGTCTGGCCCAGCACCAACGCGGGCAACATCTTCCCGGTGGTCCGCTACTACCTGGACCAGCGGAAGACCGAGCGAATCCACTTCGGCATCGTCCCGATGGACTTCCCCGACTACGACACCGAGGTCCTGCGGCTCTTGATCGACAAGAACTTCATCTAGCCACCCTGCGGGACGCCGGCGCCCGATCCCGGCACCTTCCGGCGAGTGCCCTCGTGTGCGGCCGTTCCTGCCGGCGAGCAACGGCCGGTACGGGCGGTGACGTGACCACCGCCAGGTGATCGCGCCAACACCCGTACCGGCCGCCGGACTTCGGAAGATGCGGCAGGAGCCGCGTCCACTCGTCGTTCGTCAGATCGCCTCGCCCCGCGACCAGAACGAAGATCCCGGGGCGAGGCGGTCACATGATCCGCCGGACAGTCTGCGGTCAGCGGCGTTGCAACGGACACGGCGGGGGTGTCTCGCCGGTCGGGTTGAAGGTTCGGGGGCACGACACGGCCGAGACCGATCGGAGCTGCCGGCCGGGAGTCCAGTACGTCCACATCACGTCGTGCGGGAAGGTGCCGAGGAAAGTCCGGGCGTGCTCCAGCCGGATCGCCGGATCGAGGTCGGTCTCCAGCGCCGGGGAGTCGGCGAGTTGCTTGCCCAGCCACTCCAGTGTCCCGGCCGGGTCGTTCGTGGTGAGCTTGATCTGCGCCGCCGGCTTGGCGAGCCAGTGCATGACCTCCAGTGGTGGAACCGGGCTCGACCACGCGGGCCGTGCGCCGTTCTGCGTCTCGGGAGGCCGTCGCTCGACATCGTCGGGACGCTTGTTGCCCGACCAGGCGTAGCAGTGCCAGTGCAGGCCGGGCCTGTTCCAGTGATCCATGAGCGCTCCACCCTGGTCGGGGGCGGGCCCCGCTCCCAGTTGCGCTGGGAACGGGTCCCGCCTTTCCGGTGTGCGTCAGACGGTAGTGGCGAAGCGGGCCGGGTCGATGCCCGACGCGCCCAACTCCGCCGTGTCGAACCGCAGTTCACGGCCGGGGCCCTTGACCTCGCCCATGACCCACAGGCCGCCGGCCACGCCGGGCACCTCGCGCAGGGTCGCGCCCTCAGGTGCTCAGGTGCGGGGAACGCCCCAGTCGTCGAGGATGCGGCCCGCCTCGCCGCCCAGCTCGGGGTGGTGCAGCAAGGTGCGGACCAGGTCGGCCCGTTGGGCGGACGGGCCGGCCTGCCGGACGGCGAACAGGGCGTTGTCGGGGACGAGCGGGTCGCCCTCGTGCTCGCCGAGGGCGGCGGCCAGCGCCCGGTGGACGGCCGGGTCGTCGGCGTAGGGGCCGAACGCCATGGCCACGTGCTGCCGCACCAGGTCCTCGTCGCGATCGGCGAAGGCGGCGAGCAGGGCGTCGGCCACCTCCCGTTTCGCGGCGGGGTCGGCCGGCGGCGAGAGGCGGAGGACGGTCGCGCACTCGACGCGGGCGAGTTCGTCCTCGGCCGGGTCCGCGACGACGGAGGCGAGGAAGGCCGCGACGGTGGGGTCGGCCACCGCGTCTTCGAGCGCGGCGACGATCCGGACCTTGTCGTCGCTCCCCGGCGGCAGCGAGCGGAACCGCGCGACGAGACGCTCGGCGGGCGAGAACGGCGAGTGACCCTCCCGACGGGTCGGCCCCCGGGAGCCGCGGCGCCCTCCGGGCCAGGACGGGCCCTTGGCCTTGGGGGTCGGAATGTCGCTCACCGGCTCAGCGTAGTGCGGCTCGCCCCGGTCCCCTCGCCGGATCGGCGAGGGGACCACGGGATTCGGCCGTCAGGCGGGTATGCGGTGACGCCCCTGGGGGGTGGGGTTGTGGGTTTCGGGGCCGTAGTGGCCGGCCTGGCGGGCGATCCAGGCGTATTCGGCGGTGCCGTCGGGGAGTTGGCGCAGTTCCCAGCGGCCGTGGCGGGTGATCGGGGGCGGTGGCGGGGTGGCGGCCCGTTCGCTGGGGTGCGGCATCCTCAGGGTCGCGAGGACGCCGAGGACGACGGTGGCGATCGCGAGGGCGAGGAGGGCCGCGAACGCCGCGCCGATCAGGAAGTTGACGGTGCCGGGTGTCATCGGCGGATTCCGAGGACGCGGGTGCCGAGGTGGGCGGCGAGGCCGTGGAGGAGTTCCTCGGCCTGGTCGCGGGTGAGGGGGAAGGCGAGCTGTTCGCCGGGGCCGGCGGCCACGTCGAGGTCGACGGCGAGGCGGAGCTGGACGGTGGCGTCGGGGACGTGTTCGACGGTGAGGTAGGGGACGGTGGTGCGCTCGACGTGGGCCGGCTGGGTGGAGCTGGTGGCGAGGGGAATCACGACTCCCACGGGTCACCGCCCCGCCCGGCTTCGTGGAGCAGGTGGAGGAGGTTGAGGAGCGTGCTGACGGGCGCGTTGCCGAAGTCGATCAGGACGCGGCCGTCGACGGTGCCGTTGTGGGTGGTGGCGGAGCCCCAGAGGATGCCGTGGGGGCGGCCTCGCTCGCGGAGTTCGCCGAGGAGGGCGGTGACCTGGGCGTCGGTGTAGTCGCGCATCCGGGGGTCGTCCGGGGCGAGGGGCCGGTGGCGGGCGTTCACGCGGCGGCGTCCAGCTCGAACCATACGATTTTACCGTTCTTGCGGGGCGTGGTGCCGAAGCGGTGGGTGAGCTCGCGGACCAGGTGCAGGCCCCGGCCGGACTGCGCGTACGGGTCGGCGCACTCGCGCGGCTCGGGCAGCACGGGGTTGTCGTCGCTGACGCAGACGCGCAGGCTGCGGCCTTCGAGGAGGAGAATCACGACGGTCGGCGCGGGGCTCCCGCCGTGCTTCCAGGCGTTGAAGTACAGCTCGTGGAGGGCGAGTTCGGCGTCGTAGATGGCGTCGTCCGGCCATCCGGCGAGGGACATCGCGTCACTCAGCTCCGCGCGGGCGGCGGACCAGTCGGGGATTTCGGGCAGGCTGAAGGCACACATGAGGGGAACCTCCGTGAGGGTGCGGGTGTGGGGTTCGTCGTTCACCGGCGGAAACATCGCCGTGAGCCAGGCCAGAACGGGACTGGTGACGCCACGCATGGCTGCTCTGCGGTGCGGGGGCAGCAGGCGCCTACTGCCCGGGAAACAGGCATTACTGACGATCCGTCGGACCGACTGTGAGATAGACCATAATGCACCATCGCCTGAGTTTTTAGGTCCGCAGCAGAAAGTTCCCCCTTCCGTGTGACCGAGCCCAGATGGACCTACGTGCTGCCAGCCCGGCACACTGACCCCAACACCGACAGAGAGGACGTCATGGCTCTTCGCCCCAACCCGACTCTCCGTCAACGTCGACTCGGCACCGAGCTGCGACGGATGCGGGAACAAGCCGACCTCGGGGGAAGCCAGCTCGCCCGCATGCTCGGCATCAGCCCCGGTCAGATGACGCAGATGGAGACGGCGAAGATCGGTGTCAGCCCCGAACGCCTACGCACGGTCGCTTCGGCCTGCAACTGTGCCAACGGGCCGCTCATCGATGCCCTCGCCCGCGTGGCCGCAGAGCGTGGAAAGGGTTGGTGGGAGGAGTATCGCGGCATCTTGACGACTGACTTTCTTGAGGTGGCAGAGCTTGAAGCCCACGCAACCCGGCTGACGTTCTGCACCACCACGTACATGCCCGGCCTGCTTCAGACCAGCGCCTACGCAGCTGCCGTGTTCGCTCGGCTCTTCCCACCCCTGTCGCCACAAGGAATCGACACCAGGACAGCCTTTCGAATCAGGCGACAGGAGGTCGTCCGCTCCGGTTCGACACCGCTACGAACATTCATCCACGAGGCCGCGCTGCGGATGCAATTCGGCGGACCCACGGTGCTCGTGAATCAGCTTGGCGCTCTCCTTGATGACTCCGAGCGGCCCGGAATCTCCGTTCGAGTTGTGCCATTCGCTGTTGACACCTTCCCCGGATCTGGCGAGAACCTCACCTTCGCCGAGGGCTCAGTCCCCGAACTGGATACCATCGAGATGGACGTAGCCCAGGGCGCACTCTTCTTTGACTCACCGGCGGACCTGGCCAAGCATCGGGCCATCTTCGCCCGCCTGGACTCCACCGCGCTCTCCGAAGAAAGCTCGCGCGAGTTCATCCGATCAATCATGAAAGAAGTGGAAGCCGCGAATGCCTAACTCAGAGTGGCAGAAGTCGAGCTTCAGCGCCTCAAACAACGAGTGCGTCGAGGTGCGTACCGTCGACGGGCTGGTCGAGCTCCGCGAGTCCGACACCGGCGACATCATCGTCCGCACCACCCCCGCCAAGTTCGCCACGTTCCTCCAAGGCGCCAAGGCCGGCGAGTTCGACCACCACGCCAACCACATCGCCTGACCCCACAACCACCAGCCGCCCCTCGCTCACCCGAGCGAGGGGCGGCCGCAGAACGGGTCGGCGCAGCCCGCCGATCCAGGCCCGGAAGGCAGGGCTGGAACCTAAGGTGTGCTGTCTCGGGACGCAGCGCGACCGCGTCCCACTTGAACTCCCCCGAGCACCTCGCAGCACCCATGAGGACATCCTGTTCACGGACCCGAAGATCCGCTTCTCAGAAGTGTCCACAAACAGGGGTAAAGCCCCACGTTCACCGACCCCCGGCTCTGCGCGGCCATCGCGGACCGGCTGGCCTTCCGGTTCACCCTGATCGAGACCGGCATCGAGTCCTACCGCCTGGCCGCCACCGAAGCCGAGCACCAGCCGAGCCGCTGACCAGCCGAGCCGGGAGCGGAGGACCGGCGGTCGAGGTGACGCGATGTCACGGCTGCCCGCCGAGCCCGAGCTTCTTCACCCCGAACGGGGAGAAGATCATGTGGGCAGCCCAGCCGTGGTGGATGAGAGCGATCTGGGAAGGCACCGGCGTCACCGGATAGATGGCCTTGCCCCGCGACCAGTTCGCGAGCAGGCCCTCGGTAGTGTCGACCGCGGAGACGACCATCGTCACCTGGAGCTTCCCGTCGCCCCACGTGTTCCAAAGGGCCCACCCCTCGGGCCGGGCCTCGACTCCGAGGCGGGCGCACGCCTGCTCATAGGTCTCCCCCATGCCATCCGGCATCGCCCCGGGCCGCAGAATCACCACGCCCGCGAGTTTCAGCTCGGGGCGTTCCGCCTCATCGTCGAGGCAGCCGTCCCCGGGGAAATGGTAGTGGCGAAGCTCCCGGGCCAGCGCGTTCACCGCCCGCTGCAAGCGCGTCGCGTCCTCTGCTTCGGGCTGATACGAGAGCCAGCCCTCGACCGAGGCGGCGCCCGCGACCACGCTGGCGAGCCGTTCTATCTCTCGCAGGTGGTCGAGTTCGGAGAGTTCAGGTCGTGTCACGGCTGCCAGTCTCGCAGCGGCGCACGGCCGGGGCATCCCAGTTTCCACGCGCCTCGGAGACGAAACCGGGCCCTCGCCGGCCGGGCCTGTCAGGGGCCGAGAAATCCGCGAGGCCCTGCGGACGCCCCCCGGCACGGACGACGCCCGGACGCGGGTCCTGGCCCGGTGGGTCGGCATCGGTCTGGTGAGCCTGGGCGACTACCACGACGCACGCGCGTTCCTGTGCCAGGCGCTCGACCTGGCCACAGCCAGTGGCAACATCCGGGCCGTCATCGCCACCGAACTCAATCTCGGCGACGCCTACCGCTACGCCGGTGAAGCAGAGACCGCTGACGTGCTCTACCGCAAGGCCCTGGACACTGCCCGGAGCCGGCACCCGGAACTCGTCGACTTCGCCCTCCAGCACTTCGGCAAACACCTCATGGAACAAGGCGACCTTGTACCTGCGCGCGCCCACCTGCGGGAAGCGTGGCGGCTGCGGATCGCCAAGGGTGACACCGGGCTGATCGAATCCACCCAGGCCGCACTCGACCGCGTCGAGCTACTGATCGGACAGGCAGCCACCGGCACGGCCGCTCCGGCGGCTGGTGACGCAGAAGCGACACAGTGGAGCAAGCGATGGACCTCATGACTCCGATCCCGCACCACGGCCCGAACCCCGGCCCGGTGGGCTGAGTAGGGTCGGGGACTGGCGCGGTGGGCGATGCTCCGTTTCCAGTCCCCGCCGCTTCAAACCGTGCATGCAGTTCTCCCGCACACGGCTTTCCGA
>NZ_JBIVRD010000002.1:0-24685 GCF_044755565.1 Kitasatospora sp. NPDC092286
GTTGGTGTTGGGTGTTCGGGGGCGGGCCTCCGTCCGCCCTAACTCCGGCCCCCCCCCGTCGGGGGGGGGGCGGGGGGGGGCCGCGAAAGGGCGGTACCGGAACCCGGTACCGCCCTTTCGCTCCCCCCGCTCGCACAGTGGTTGCGCGTGCGGTGTCGGACCAGGCCCTACGGCACGACCCGGCCCGTCACCTCGCCGAAGCCGACGACGCTGCCGTCGGGGCCCGGGGCGGTGGCGGTGATGGCGACCTCGTCGCCGTTCTCCAGGAACGTGCGGGTGGTGCCGTCGGGGAGCTTGAGCGGCTCCTCGCCGTTCCAGGTCAGCTCGATCAGCGCGCCGCGGGTGTCCACCTCGGGGCCGCTGACGGTGCCGGAGGCGAAGAGGTCCCCGGTGCGCAGCGAGGCGCCGTTGGCCGTCATATGGGCGAGCTGCTGGGCGGCCGTCCAGTACATCGAGGCGAACGGCGGGCGGGAGACCGGGTGCCCGTTCAGCCGGATCTCCATCGCGAGGTCCAGGCCCCAGGGTTCGCCGTCCCGGTCGTCCAGGTAGGGGAGCGGGTCGACGTCCCGGGTGGGCGGGGTGACCCGGGCGTGCTCCAGGGCCTCCAGCGGGACGATCCACGGCGAGACCGAGGTCGCGAAGGACTTGCCGAGGAACGGGCCGAGCGGCACGTACTCCCAGCCCTGGATGTCCCGCGCGGACCAGTCGTTGACCAGGCAGACGCCGAACACGTGCTCGGGGAAGCCGTCCAGGGTGACGGGTGTACCGAGGGCGGACGGGGTGCCGACGACGAAGCCGACCTCGGCCTCGATGTCCAGCCGGCGGGTCGGGCCGAACGAGGGCGCCGCGTCGGCGGGCGCCTTGCGCTGCCCGTGCGGACGGACCACCGGAGTGCCGGAGACGACCACCGTGCCGGCCCGGCCGTGGTAACCGATCGGCAGGTGCTTCCAGTTGGGGGTGAGCGGGTCCGAGCCGGGGCGGAAGATCCGGCCCAGGTTGGTGGCGTGGTGCTCGGAGGCGTAGAAGTCGACGTAGTCGGCGACCTCGAACGGCAGGTGCAGCTCCACCTCGGCCAGCGGCAGCAGCAGCGGCGAGAGCGCGTCCCGGTACGACTCGTCGGTGAGCCATTCGGTCAGCTCGGCGCGCACCCGCGTCCAGACCGGGCGCCCGGCGCCCAGCAGCGGGTTGAGCGAGTCGGCGTCCAGCAGGACGGACGGCGCCCCGGCCGCGCGGGCGGCGGCCCCGGCGTCGAGGACGAACTCCCCGACGCGGACACCGATCCGTCGCCGGTCCGGCTGGTCGGCTGCGGTGAAGACGCCGTACGGCAGGTTGTGCACGCCGAACGGCGAGTCCTGCGCGCCGGCGAGCCAGCTGCGGGGGGTGGTCAACGCTCCTCCTGGGGCAGTGGACTGGGCGACAGCAGGCCGAGCCCGGCCAGGTCGTCCAGGGGTTCGGCGATGCTGCAGGTGCCGAACGCGGTGAACGAGTTCCTGATCACCGTAACCTGATGTCCGGTCAACTCGCCGACGGCCTTGGCCAGGGTCACGCCGGAGCGCTCCGCCAGCACCTCGGCGGCGGCCGCCCGGTCGGTCTCCCGCGCGGCCAGCAGGACGTTCAGGAAGCCGTGGTGCTCGAAGCCGGTGACCGGGTCGGTGTGCCGCACGGCGTGGTGCAGCCCGGCGGTGCACTTGTACGGCAGCCCGCGCCGGGCGCAGCCGGTCAGGAAGCCGGCCAGCTCGTCCTCGTCCGGGAAGGCGCCGGCCACCAGCCCGCCGGTGCGGAACTTCGCCCGGTACGGGCTGTCCACGAGGATGTCCAGGGTCTCGTCCAGGCCGTCGCCGCGCAGGAGTTCGCGCGGCAGCTCGACGGCGGCCGGGACGTCCGGGGGCAGCAGCAGGTCGAGCGCGGCGACGGCCTCGCGGGCGTCGCGGGTGGCCAGTTCGACGCCCGCGACCTCGAAGGGCGCGGCGGCCGCGAGGGCCGGGCCGAGCTCGGCACTGCCCCCCGGCAGTACGAGCCCGACCCGCAGGGCGCCGCCGGATCCGGCGGTCGCCCCGGCCAACTCGCCCAGCCGGCCCGCTCCGCAGAGGAGCGGGCCGACCGCGTCGGCGTACCAGGCGGCACGGTACGCACGATGGGCGGGCACCGCCTCGGCGACCGGCAGGTTCCCCGGCGGGAACACCGCCGCGTCGTCGAAGAGGCCGCGGAACAGCTCGGGGACCGCGCTCATCGCCCGGGCCCCCGGCCCGACCAGGTCCAGGCGTAGTTGCCGTCCTCGCTCGCCCGGCCGCCCTCGCCCAGCTCCAGTGGCCGGAACGTGTCCACCATGACGGCGAGTTCGTCGAAGAACTCCACACCGATGCTGCGCTCGTAGGCGCCCGGCTGTGGGCCGTGGGTGTGGCCGCCGGGGTGCAGCGAGATCGAGCCCTGGCCGATGCCCGAGCCCTTGCGGGCCGCGTAGTCGCCGCCGCAGTAGAACATGACCTCGTCGCTGTCCACATTGGAGTGGTAGTACGGGACGGGGATGGAGAGCGGGTGGTAGTCCACCTTGCGGGGAACGAAGTTGCAGATCACGAACCCGTTGCCCTCGAACACCTGATGGGCCGGCGGCGGCTGGTGGATCCGTCCGGTGATCGGCTCGTAGTCGCGGATGTTGAAGGCGTAGGGATAGAGGCAGCCGTCCCAGCCGACCACGTCGAACGGGTGGTGCGGGACGGTGTACCGGGTGCCCGCGACGCCGTTCGGGCCGCGGTGCTTGACCAGCACGTCGACGTCGCCGGCGGTGTCCGCCAGCAGCGGGCCGGCCGGGCCGCGCAGATCCCGCTCGCAGTACGGCGCGTGCTCCAGCAGCTGCCCGTATTTGGAGAGGTACCGCTTCACCGGGGTGATGTGGCTGTTCGCCTCGATGCAGTACGCGCGCAACGGCTCGTCGCCGGCCGGCACCCAGCGGTGCGTGGTGGCGCGGGGGATGACCACGTAGTCGCCCTGGCCCACCTCCAGCGCGCCGAAGACCGTCTCGACCGTGCCCGAGCCGGACTCCACGTACACGCACTCGTCGCCGAGTCCGTTGCGGTACAGCTCGCTGGGGGCCCCGGCGGCGACGTACGAGATCCGCACGTCGCCGTTGCCGAGGACCAGCCGACGGCTGCCGACCACGTCCGCGGACTTCCACTCCTGGTCCGCGAACAGCTCGTGCAGCCTGAGGTGGCGGGGGAGCAGGGGGTGGTTGGGCACCGTGGACTGGTCCGGCAGCTCCCACGGCACGGCGTTCACGACGGCTGAGGGGATGCCCCGGTGGTAGAGCAGCGAGGAGTCCGAGGAGAACCCCTCCTCGCCCATCAACTCCTCGTAGTACAGCCCGCCTTCGGGTGTGCGGTGCTGGGTGTGACGCTTGGGCGGGATGCTGCCCAGCTGCCGGTAGTACGCCATCGTCCTGCTCCTCCTGGGCCGTTCGTCGGTTCCGCTCTGATCAGGGGTGTCGATCAGAGGTTGCCGCGGCGGTCCTGCTCGCGCTCCAGGGATTCGAAGAGCGCCTTGAAGTTGCCCTTCCCGAAGCCGAGCGAGCCATGCCGCTCGATGAACTCGAAGAACACGGTCGGCCGGTCGCCCTGGGGCTTGGTGAAGATCTGCAGCAGGTAGCCGTC
Organism: Kitasatospora sp. NPDC092286; assembly: GCF_044755565.1. Taxonomy (NCBI): domain Bacteria; kingdom Bacillati; phylum Actinomycetota; class Actinomycetes; order Kitasatosporales; family Streptomycetaceae; genus Kitasatospora; species Kitasatospora sp. NPDC092286. The sequence goes on from NZ_JBIVRD010000002.1 coordinate 3,645, forward strand.
CTCGTCCCGGTCGACCAGGATGCCGCGCTTCTTCAGCTCCTCGACCTCGACCCGGACCTTGCCGATCCGGGCACGGAGCTCCGGGTCGTCGTAGTACGAGTCGGGGGTGGAGAGGAACTCCACGCCGTTGGCCCGCAGGATGTCGACGGTGCTGAGGATGTCGTTGGTGGCGAGCGCCAGGTGCTGGCAGCCCGGGCCGCCGTAGAACTCCAGGTACTCGTCGATCTGCGACTTCTTCTTGGCGATGGCCGGCTCGTTGAGCGGGAACTTCACCCGGTGGTTGCCGCTCGCCACGACCTTGGACATCAGCGCCGAGTAGTCGGTGGCGATGTCGTCGCCGACGAACTCGGCCATGTTCACGAAGCCCATGACCCGGTTGTAGAACGCCACCCACTCGTCCATCTTGCCGAGTTCGACGTTGCCGACGGCGTGGTCCAGCGCCTGGAAGAACCGCTTCGGCTGCCCGGCGGGGCGGGTCACCCGGGTCTCGGCGGCCACGTAGCCCGGCAGGTACGGGCCGTGGTAGCGGGAGCGGTCGATCAGGGAGTGCCGGGTCTCGCCGTAGGTGGCGATCGCGGCGCGGCGCACGGTGCCGTGCTCGTCGGAGACGTCGTTCGGCTCCTCCAGCACGGTGGCGCCCTGGGCGCGGGCGTGCGCGATGCACTTGTCGACGTCCGGCACCTCCAGCGCCAGGTCGACGATGCCGTCGCCGTGCCGGCGGTGGTGGTCCAGCAGTGGGCTGTCCGGGGCGACACCGCCCTTGATCACGAACCGGCAGGAGCCGGAGCGCAGCACGAAGGACTTGCGGTCGCGGCGGCCGTTCTCGGGGCCGGAGTAGGCCACCAGTTCCATGCCGAACACGGCCTGGTAGAAGTGGGCCGTCTGGGTCGCGTTGCCCACCACGAAGACGACGGCGTCCTGGGCGATGACCGGGAACGGGTCCGTGGCGGGGTCGTGCTCGACGAGGCCGACGAGGCGGCGCAGCTGCTCGGCGTCGAGACCGGCCTCGCGTTCCTCAGGGGTCAGCTCAAGGGTGTGGGACTGCGGGGTCATCGGTCGTTCCTCCACATCGAGGCCTCGGCTCTGAGGCATCCGCTTGAGGCGGCCGCGCCGCAGGGGTGGCGGTGCGGCTGAGCGGAGAGCTTGCTCCTGTCTGGGGCGTTGGGCAACAGGTCGGGTTTTCACTGTTCAATGTGTACAACGTGATCAGAGAATCCAGGGTCCGGCTGCACAAAGTGCACTGCCGTTCGGGGTGGTTTCACGAGGTCTGCATAACCGGGCCGGAGGGGGCGGGACCGTCAGGGGTGGTGGGGTGGGCGGGGTCGGTGGGGCCCGCAGGGGCGCCGGGGGAGGCGAGCGGGTCGGGGAGGCGGCGCAGGAACCAGTCCCGGGCCAGCTCGGCGACCCGGTCCAGGGTGCCCGGCTCCTCGAACAGGTGGCCGGCGTGCGGCACCAGCACCAGTTCACTCTCGCAGCGCAGCCGTGCCCGCGCCTGCCGGTTCAGGTCGATCACCGCGCCGTCCCGGGCGCCGACGATCAGCAGGGTCGGCGCGGTGGTACGGGCGAGGTCCGCGGCCGCGGCGAGATCCGGTCGCCCGCCCCGGGAGACCACGGCCCGCACGCGGTCGCCCAGCCGGGCCGCCGCCCAGAGCGCGGCGGCGGCGCCGGTGCTGGCGCCGAACAGGCCGAGCGGGAGACCGAGGGTCGCCTGCTGCCGGGGGATCCGCAGGGCCACGGCGGTCAGCCGGGCGCCCAGCAGCTCCACGTCGAACACGTTCCGACGGTCCGGCTCCTCGTCCTCGGTGAGCAGGTCGAACAGCAGCGTGGCCAGGCCCGCCCGGTTGAGGAAGGCGGCCACCTGGCGGTTGCGCGGGCTGTGCCGGCCGCTGCCGCTGCCGTGCGCGAACACCACGACGCCGCTCGCGGCGGCCGGCACGGTCAGCCGGCCCGCCAGCTCGACGCCGTCGGCCGCCAGGGTCAGCTCGCGGTCCACCGCGGCGGTGGCGGGCGGGGGCGCGGCCCTGGCCTCGGCGAGGTGGCGCAGCACCTCGGCGTCCTCGGTCTGCGTGAAGTCGCCGTAGAACTCGCCGATCGCGAAGAACGGGGACGGCGTGCCCACGCAGATCAGTTCGTCGGCGGCCCCGGCGAGCCGGTCCGTCCAGTCCTCGGGTGCCACCGGGACGGCCAGGACCACCCGGGCCGCCCCCCTGGCCCGGACGATCAGGCAGGCCGCCCGGGCGGTGGAGCCGGTGGCGATGCCGTCGTCGACCACGACCACGGTGCGCCCGTGCAGGTCGGCGGGCGGCCGGTCGCCCCGGTAGCGGCGGGCCCGGCGCTCCAGCTCGGCGCGCTCCCGCTCCTCGACCCGGGTCAGCTGCGCGGAGGTGACGCCGGCGAGTCGCAGCACCTGTTCGTTGAGCACCCGGACGCCGTCCTCGCCGATCGCGCCCATGCCCAGCTCGGGCTGGGACGGCACACCGAGCTTGCGGATCACGCAGATGTCGAGCGGGGCGCCCAGGGACGCCGCCACCTCGGCGGCCACGGGCACCCCGCCGCGCGGCAGGGCCACCACGACGGTGTCGGGGCCGCGCAGATGGCTCAGGTGGGCGGCCAGCCGGCGGCCCGCGTCGGTGCGGTCGGTGAAGTGGGTACCGGTGACGTGCATGGCGCGGCCTCCGAGTTCCACCGTACGTCGGCGGGCGGGGCACGTGGGTGGTGGAGGGCGCGGGCGGGGAGGGGGTAACAGCGAACGGGACTCGCCCTGCTGATCACCCTCCCCCTGAAGCGGGGCCGCCGCCCGGCCGAGGGCGCCCGGCGACGCCCTCGGGCGAGGGGCGCGATGCCGCCGGACGAGGGCCGGCTGCGACGGGGGTCAGCTGCGCCCGGGCAGGAGTTCGGTGAGCAGGCCGCGGATGCGCCGGTCGATCTCGTCCCGGATCGGCCGGACCGCGTCGGTGCCCTGCCCGGCCGGATCGTCCAGCGTCCAGTCGAGGTACCTCTTGCCGGGGAAGACGGGGCAGGTGTCGCCGCAGCCCATGGTGATCACCACGTCGGACGCCTGGACGGCTTCCACGGTCAGTACCTTCGGTGTCTCGGCGGAGATGTCGACGCCGACCTCGGCCATCGCCGCGACCACGGCCGGATTCACGGTGGCGGCCGGGGCGGACCCGGCGGAGCGGACCTCGACGCGGTCGCCCGCGCGGTGGGTGAGGAACGCGGCGGCCATCTGTGAGCGGCCGGCGTTGTGGACGCAGACGAACAGGACGGACGGCCTTGACTCAGACACGGGCGGAACCTTCCGGAGTGACGGCCGTTCCGGCCGTCGTGAGGGCGGGCCGGGGAAAGAAGCGGCGGGTGGCCAGGGCGACCTGGACCAGCCCGATCAGCACGGGTACCTCGATGAGGGGCCCGACGACTCCGGCGAGGGCCTGGCCCGAGGTGGCACCGAAGGTGGCGATGGCGACGGCGATGGCCAGCTCGAAGTTGTTGCCCGCGGCGGTGAACGCGAGCGTCGTGGCCTTCGGACAGCCGAGTCCGACCGCGCGGCCGACGGCCATGGACCCGGCCCACATCACGGCGAAGTACACCAGCAACGGCAGCGCGATCCGGGCGACGTCGAGCGGCTTCGAGGTGATGGCGTCGCCCTGGAGGGCGAAGAGCACGACGATCGTGAACAGCAGCCCGTACAGGGCGAACGGTCCCAGCCGCGGGATCAGCCTGGACTCGTACCAGGCGCGGCCCTTGGCCTGCTCGCCGATCCGGCGGGTGAGGAACCCGGCCAGCAGGGGGATGCCGAGGAAGATCAGGACGCTCCGGGCGATGTCCCAGGTGGAGACGGTCAGCGCGGTCTGTTCCAGGCCGAGCAGGCCCGGGAGCACCGAGAGGTAGAACCAGCCGAGCAGGCTGAACGCGAGCACCTGGAACACGGAGTTCAGGGCGACCAGGACGGCCGCGGCTTCCCGGTGGCCGCAGGCCAGGTCGTTCCAGATGACGACCATGGCGATGCAGCGGGCGAGGCCCACGATGACGAGTTCGGTGCGGTACTCGGGCAGGTCGGGCAGGAAGATCCAGGCGAGCGCGAACATCAGGGCCGGGCCGACGACCCAGTTCAGGACCAGGGACGGGATCAGCAGGCGGCGGTCACGGGTGACGGTGTCCAGGCGGTCGTAGCGGACCTTCGCGAGAACCGGGTACATCATCACCAGCAGGCCGAGCGCGATCGGCAGTGAGACACCGGTGACCGTGACCTTCGCCAGCGCGTCACCCAGGCCGGGGGTGAGGCGCCCGAGGCCCAGGCCGGCCGCCATCGCGACGAGGATCCATACGGCGAGGAAGCGGTCCAGGAAGGACAGCCGTCCGGCGACCGGCCCCGCGGTGGCGGCTTCGGTGCTCATGACGCGGGCCCGGCGGGCTCGGCAGGTTCAGCGGGCTCGGGCAGCGGATGCCCTGCGGGACGGGTGAGGATCGCGGCGAGGCGGTCGGTCATCTGCGGCAGCAGCCGGTAGTACACCCAGGTCCCGCGCCGCTCGGAGTCGATGAGTCCGGCCTGCTTCAGCAGTTTGAGGTGGTGGGAGATCGTCGGCTGGGACAGGTCGAAGGCCGGGGTGAGGTCGCAGACGCAGACTTCCCCGCCCGCACGGGAGGCGATCATCGACAGCAGCCGCAGACGGACCGGGTCGCCCAGGGCCTTGAACACCTTCGCCAGTCCGTCGGCCTGGTCCTCGTCCAGGGGCGCGGTCAACAGGCCCGGGCAGCATCCGTCGATGTCCTGGCCGAGCACCACGAGCTCTTGTTTCGACATACTTCTATGTTGACGTTTTTCGATCCAGGGCGCAAGGCTGCATCGACAGGCGTCAATTCAGGGTGTTCGGGGGGTGCCATGTCCCGTGTCCGGCTGGCGTTCGACGTCGCCGATGCCGCACCGGCCGCCGGCCCGGTTCGGGCCCCGGTCCGCGCTCGACGGCCGAGCGTGCCGACGAGTCGGGCGGCGGCTTCGCCGCGCTCGGCCATGACGGCGGCGCCCTCGTCCGAGCGGTACCGCCCAGGACACCGGTCGTGCCCGAAGCGGGCGGTCCGACCACCGGCGGTGTCGGACGGCCGTCCCGGACCCCTTGACGGAACCGGGGCTTGGCCCAATCATCATGGTCGCGTCAACTTCGCGGCCATGTCTCGCACTTCACCGGATCCTGAACCGGATCCCGACCCCGATCCGCTCACCGGACCCGCTCCTCGGATCCGCTCGTCGGATCCCCGACCCGAGACCGACCCGGCCCGGGCCGGTCTCCGCCTGCGAGGCGCCGCGCTTCCGTTCTGCCCCACCAGAATCTGGAGCCTCCATTGACCGAGCGCGCCTCGCGGCGATCCCGCCTGCGCCTGTCCGCCCTGTCGACCGGGGCGGTCGTCACACTCGCCGCCGCCCTCTTCGCCCCCGCCGCCATCGCGACCCCCGCGGCTCCCGTGACCCTGGCGGCCCCGGGCCCCGGGGCCGCCACCGCCGCCCCCGACATCCCGGTGGCCAACGTCAAGGCCCACCTCGCCCAGCTGCAGTCGATAGCCAACGCCAACGGCGGCAACCGCGCCCACGGCCGGTCCGGCTACAAGGCCTCGATCGACTACGTCAAGGGCAAGCTGGACGCGGCCGGCTTCACCACCACGCTGCAGACCTTCAGTTACAGCGGATCGACCGGCTACAACCTGGTCGCCGACTGGCCGGGCGGCGACACCTCGCACGTCGTGATGGCCGGTGCCCACCTGGACTCGGTCACCGCCGGTCCGGGCATCAACGACAACGGCTCCGGCTCGGCCGGCATCCTGGAGACCGCGCTGGCCGTCTCCCGGGCCGGGCTCAAGCCCGCCAAGCACCTGCGCTTCGGCTGGTGGGGTGCGGAGGAGTACGGCATGGTCGGCTCCCGGAACTACGTCAACAGCCTTCCCGTCAGTGAACGTTCGAAGATCGACAGCTATCTGAACTTCGACATGATCGGCTCGCCCAACCCGGGCTACTTCACCTACCGCTACGACGCCTCGCTGGACGCGCTGTTCCGCGACTACTTCGCGGGCCTCGGCATCAGCACCGAGCAGGACTTCGAGGGCGACGGCCGCTCCGACCACGCCCCGTTCCAGAACGCGGGCATCCGCGTCGGCGGCCTGTTCAGCGGTGCCGACTACACCAAGACCAGTGCTCAGGCGGCGAAGTGGGGCGGTACGGCGGGTCAGCCGTTCGACCGCTGCTACCACTCCTCCTGCGACACCAGCGCCAACGTCAACGACACCGCGCTGGACCGGATGAGCGACGCCATCGCGTACGCGGTCTGGACGCTCGCGGCCGGCGACACCACAACGCCGCCCACCGGCACCGTCTTCGAGAACACCACCGACGTGCAGATCCCGGACAACGGCCCGGCGGTGACCTCCGCCGTCACCGTGACCGGCCGGACCGGCAACGCGCCGGCCGCCCTCCAGGTCGGTGTCGACATCAAGCACACCTGGCGCGGCGACGTGGTGATCGACCTGGTCGCGCCGAACGGCACCACCTTCCGGCTGAAGAACTCCAGCGGCAGCGACTCCGCGCCGAACGTGCAGACCACCTACACGGTGAACGCCTCGGCGGTGCCCGCCAACGGCACCTGGAAGCTCAAGGTCCAGGACGTGGGCCCGCAGGACACCGGCTACATCGACAGCTGGAAGCTCACCTTCTGAAACCTGAAAGCTGAAACGGGTCTTGACGGAAGGGGGTGCCGGCCGCCGCCGGCACCCCCGCCCGCCCTACGGCCGCATCTCGTAGACGTCGGTGGACTCCCTTCGCACATACGGGAAGCCGGTGACGCGCTTGCCGTACGGCACCCGGTCGTGGGCGTGCGTGACGACCTCGTGCATCGCGTGCTCGCCGATGCCGATGGAAGCCGCGCAGGGGTTGAACTCGCCGACGTCGACGGTGTTGAGTGCGGCGTCGAAGGCGGCCCGGCCGGTGTGCGGCACGTTCTCGGCGCGCACCGGGTAGTCCTCCAGGCGGAGCTCGCTGACATGGGAGCCGGATCGGTCGAGTGGATGTCGGCGCCGTGGCGGCGTTCGGAGAGTCCGAACGTCACCACGTGCCCCTCGGACGGTAGTTGGGCGGCGCGTGTCCGGGCCGGGCGGGGCTCAGACGGAGCGGTCAGGGGTGGAGCGGCCACCGGCGGCGAGACGGTGCAGGGTGGCGAGCACGTCGTCCAGCCAGGCGAGGGTCATCCGCTCGTACTCGATGCCGCCGCGGAGCACCACGTGCTGCAACTGCTGCCGGTCGTCGAGGGCGCCCGGCTCGGGGAAGTCGCGCTGCTCGCCGTGCAGGTAGCGGGCGAGCAGGGCGGCGTGGCCCGCGCGGTGCCGCTCGACCTCGGAGATCAGTGCGGCCGGGTCGTCGAAGGCCGCCGCGCGGATCTTGACCGCGAGTTCGTGCCGGACGGTCTCCGCCTCGACCGGCTCCCGGAGCCAGTCGGCCAGCGCCGTCCGGCCGGGAGCGGCCGCCGAGTACACCTTCTTGTCCGGCCGGCCGGCCTGGGCGACCTCCTCGGCCGAGATCCAGCCGTCCGCCTCCATCCGCCGCAGCACCCGGTAGATCTGCTGGTGGGTGGCGGTCCAGAAGCGGCCGATGGAACGGTCGAAGCGCCGGGCCAGTTCGTAGCCCGAGCCCGGCTGCTCCAGTAGTGAGACGAGGATCGCGTGCTCCAGTGCCATGGCCGGCATCCTGCTGTGCAATTAGTTGCATAGGCAATGGTGGCCGGGCGCGGTGAGACGCAGGTCACCGGCGTGATGCGAGGGTTGTCGATCATTTCGGGCGAGCAGGTGCAAAACGTTAGATAAGCGCCAGAATGGGTACGGGGCAAGCGATTCCATGTTCGGACCTAGGAGGTGGTATCGGTGTCTACCCAGATTCCGATGGGCATGGAGCATCACCCGGACATCGTCGAACTACGGGAACACTACGAGCGGGTCACGTCGACCCCGCGCGCCCAGGGTGTCGAGGCCCTGGCCGTGCTGGCCGGTCTCTTCCTGGCGGCCTCGCCATGGATTGTCGGCTTCACCGCGTTCAACACGCTGACCGTCACCTGCCTGATCGTCGGCCTGGCCTACTGCGTGCTGATGGCCGGGTACGGATCGGCCTACGAGCGGACCCACGCCCGGGCGTGGGCGGCAACGGCGCTCGGCCTCTGGACCATGATCTCCCCCTGGGTGATCTCCGGTTCGGTCGCCCGAGGGAAGAACATCGTCGTCTGCCTGATCGTCGGCGCCGTGATGTTCCTGCTGGGTCTCGCGGCGATCTCGATGGCCACCATGACGGCCAACGGGGCGTCGATGCGGCGTGGCCGGGCCGGCCGGGCCAAGAGCTGAGGCCGGCGGGCGAGTGAAGGGCTGACATCCCCGAACAGCTCGGAGCCCGGGGCGCGGAGCGGCGAGGCCGCCCTCCGCGCCCGGTGCGCGTCCCGAAGCCGCCTCCTGGGGCCGCCTCCTACGGCCGGGTCATCCGCAGCACGTCCAGCGCCTCGTCCAGCTGCTCCAGGGTGAGCCTGCCCTGCTCGATGTAGCCGCGCTCCAGCACCACCTGACGGATCGTCCTGCGTTCGGCGAGCGCCTGCTTGGCGACCTTCGCCGCCTCCTCGTAGCCGATGTACCGGTTCAGCGGGGTGACCACCGAGGGTGAGGACTCGGCGTACTCGCGGGCCCGTTCGGTGTTGGCGGTGATGCCGTCCACCGTCCGGTCGGCCAGCAGCCGGGCGCTGTTGGCCAGCAGCCGGACCGACTCCAGCACATTGCGGGCGATCACCGGGAGCATCACGTTGAGTTCGAAGTTCCCGCTCGCACCGGCCACCGTGACGGTGGTGTCATTGCCGATCACCTGCGCCGCGACCATCAGCACCACCTCGGGCAGCACCGGGTTCACCTTGCCGGGCATGATCGACGAACCGGGCTGGAGGTCCGGCAGGTTGATCTCGCCGAGGCCGGTGCGCGGTCCGGAGCCCATCCACCGCAGATCGTTCGCGATCTTCGTGAACCCGACCGCGACGGTGCGGAGTTGGCCGCTCAGCTCGACCAGGCCGTCCCGCGCGCCCTGCGCCTCGAAGTGGTCGCGGGCCTCGGTCAGCGGCAGACCGGTGGCGCGGGCCACCTCTTCGATCACGGCCGCGGCGAACCCGGGCGGGGTGTTGATCCCGGTGCCCACCGCCGTGCCGCCGAGCGGCAGTTCGGCGACCCGGGGGAGGGTCGCCAGCAGCCGCTCGCGCCCGTGCCGGACCTGCGCCGCGTACCCGCCGAACTCCTGGCCGAGGGTGACGGGCGTGGCGTCCATCAGGTGCGTCCGGCCGGCCTTGACCACCTGGGCGAACTCCGCCGCCTTGCGCTCCAGCGCCTCCGCGAGGTGCTCCAGCGCCGGCACCAGGTCGTGCGTGACGGCGGCGGTGGCCGCGATGTGGATCGACGACGGGAACACGTCGTTGGAGGACTGGCTCGCGTTGACTTGGTCGTTCGGGTGGACGGGGTGGCCCAGGCGCTCGCCGGCCAGGGTGGCGATCACCTCGTTGGCGTTCATGTTGGACGACGTCCCCGAGCCGGTCTGGAAGACGTCGACCGGGAACTCGGCGTCCCAACGGCCCTGGGCGACCTCCTCGGCGGCGGCCGCGACCGCCTCCGCCGTCTCCTCGTCCAGCACCCCGAGCCGGGCGTTGACCCGGGCCGCGGCGGCCTTGATCCGGGCCAGCGCCGCGATGTGCGCCCGCTCCAGACGCTGGCCCGACACCGGGAAGTTCTCCACCGCCCGCTGTGTCTGCGCCTGCCACTTGGCGGCGGCCGGTACCCGTACCTCGCCCATCGAGTCGTGCTCGGTCCGGTACTCCTGCTCGTCACCCATCACGCGCTGCACCTCCTGATCGGCCACTGAACGGCTTCCGATCACGACAGCCGCGCGCGGGCCCCGGGTATTTCCGGCCGTCCGCCCCGGACGCCCGCCCCCGCGTTCCGCCCCTGGGCCGGGCCTACCGCAGCTCGGTACGGACGATCTCGCCCGGCTCGGCACCCGCCTGGACGACCAGCGCGCCGCCCGGGGCCCAGACACCCGAACCGCCGGAGGTCCGCGGGTACGTGCCGCTGGCCCCCGCCGTGGTGGCCAGCACGCCCCACACCCCGTGGGCGGCGGCCCGGTCGCGCAGCTGGCTCTCCCGGCGCGCCACCGCCTCGGGCGCGTCGCCGTACAGCGTGGAGGCCACATAGGCGTCGATGCCCAGCGCGGCGGTCCGCTCGGCGTGCGGGGGTTCCGCGGCGTCGGCGCAGATCGCCAGCCCGAGCCGCCAGCCGTCCAGCTCCAGGACGACGGGCTTCCCGCCGCAGGAGAACCGGTCGGCCTCGGACCCGTGGAGGTACATCTTCCGGTAGACGACGGCGGCGCCCGCGCCGGTGACGGCCAGGGTGCCGATGTACTCGCGGCCGTCGGCATCGGCCACGGGCGCGCCGACCAGTGCGGTGGCACCGGTCCCGGCGCAGGCCGCGACCAGCGGCGCCAGCCGGGCGTCGTCCGGGCCGACGGCGGGCGCGGCCAGGTCGTAGCCGGTCAGCGACAGCTCCGGGAAGACCACCAGCCGTGTCCCGGCCTCCCGTACGGCGGCGGCGTGCCGTTCGGCGCTCACGGCCACGGTGTCCGGCCGGGCGGCCTCGGCGGCGGCGGGCTGGACGACGGCGACGGTCAGGGGAGCGGGCACGACGGGGCCTCCGGAGCGATCGGGCAGGGCGGGCGATCAAGGCCAACCTAGGCGGCGCCCTCAGCCACGGACAACCCCGGTGGACGGCGTTGCCGGACCGCCCTACTCCGCGGCCCGCGTCCGCCGCCGCCCCCAAATGTGCACCCGATCGGGTGATGGTGGCAGCCGTCCCGGTCATACCGGCGAACACCGATTCGTACGCTGCTGCGGAGACCGGCGTACGCCGGCACGCCCGGGGCCGGGCGATCACCATGCAGGGGGCGGACACGATGACCACAGCACGACGGCCGGAGCACCAGGCCGCACAACACCAGGCCGCACAACACCGGACCGAGCGGGACCGGACCGACCAGGACCACCGGGCGGGCCTGAGCCGGCGGCAGCTTCTCGGCGCCTCCGCGGCGCTCGGCGGAGCGGCGTGGCTGCTGCGCGGCACCGTCGGACCGGACGATGCCGAGGCGAGCACGCCTGTCCCACCCGGTCTGCCCGCCGGCACCGAGCTCTACCAGCGGGTCTACCAGAACTGGTCCGGCGAGATCCGAACCGACCAGCTCTGGACCTGCGCCCCGCGCACCCCCGAGGAGGTCCCCGCCCTCGCCGACTGGGCGCACGCCAACGGCTGGCGGCTGCGGGCCCAGGGCCGCCGGCACGGCTGGTCCCCGCTCACCGTGGCCGCCGGCACCCCCGAGGCCGCCCGCGTCCTGCTACTGGACACCGGCCGCCACCTCACGGCGATCGCCGCCGACTCCCCGGGCACCGTCCGGGTCCAGACCGGCGCCACCATGGAGGACCTGCTCGCCCACCTGGCCACCCGCGGCCTCGGCCTCACCGCCGTGCCCGCCCCCGGCGAGCTGACCGTCGGGGGCGTTCTCGCCGTCGGCGGCCACGGCACCGCCGTCCCCGCGGCCGGCGAGACCCGCCCCGACGGCCACGGCTACGGCTCGCTCAGCAACCAGGTCACCCGGCTCACCGCCGTCGTCCACGACCCGGCCACCGGCCGCTACACCCTGCGCACCTTCGACCGGGCCGAGGCCGACAGCGCCGCCTTCCTGGTCCACCTCGGCCGGGCCTTCGTCACCGAGGTCGTGCTCCGCGCCGGCGCCGACCGGCCGCTGCGCTGCGTCAGCCGGCTGGACATCCCGGCGAGCGAACTCTTCGCCCGCCCGGGCGCCGCCGGCCGCCCCCGTACCTTCGCCGACTTCGTCGAGCGGGACGGGCGTGCCGAGGCGATCTGGTTCGCCTACACCGACTACCCCTGGCTGAAGACCTGGAGCGTCACCCCGAACCGCCCGTTCGCCGCGCGCACCGTCGCCGAGCCCTACAACTACCCCTTCTCGGACAGCATTCCGGAGCCGGTCGCCCGGCTGGCCGGCGAACTCGTCGCCGGTACCTGGGGATCGGCCCCGCTCTTCGGTCAACTCCAGTACCTCATCGCCAAGGTGGCCCTCACCGGCGACATCACCGACGTCCTGCTCTCCGGCGGACTGCTCCGTGACCTGCTCAGCGGGGAACTCCTCACCCACCTGCTCGCCGACGGCCTGCGTTCCGACCTCTGGGGCCCCTCGCGCACCCTGCTGCAGTACGTCCGCCCGACCACCCTGCGGGTCACCGCCAACGGCTACGCCGTCCTCGCCCGGCGCGCCGACCTCCAGTGGGTCGTCAGCGAATTCACCGCCTACTACCGGCAGTTGCTCGCCGAATACCAGGCGCGTGGGGAGTTCCCGGTGAACGGCGCGGTGGAGATCCGGGTCACCGGGCTGGACGACCCGGCCTGGTGCGGTGTGCCCGGCGCCCGGCCGCCGCTGCTCTCCGCGCTGCGCCCGCGCCCCGACCGCCCCGAGTGGGACACCGCCGTCTGGCTCGACGTGCTCAGCCTCCCCGGCACCCCCGGGCTGCACCGCTTCTGCCGCGACCTGGAGCAGTACCTGTTGCGCACCTTCGACGGCACCCGGGCCGGCCTGCGCGTCGAGTGGTCCAAGGGCTGGGCCTACACCGCCGACGCGGCCTGGGCCGACCCGGACGTGCTCGGCCGGGTCATCCCCGCCGGCCACCGCGAGGGCGGCGGGCCCGGCTGGGACGAGGCGGTCGCCGTGCTGGACCGCCACGACCCGTACCGGGTGTTCGGCAACGCCTTCCTGGACGGCCTGCTGAGCGGCTGAGCAACTGAGCAACTGAGCGGCGGGTCGGCGGACCGGGCCGACCCGCCGACCGCCCCGGCCGGCGGCCCGCTCAGACGTGCTCCATCACGATCACCGCCAGGGTGCCCGGCTCCAGGGCGCGGAACACGTGCGCGGCGTCGCCCGGGTAGCTGACGTAGTCGCCCGGGCCCAGCTCCACCGGGGCGTCCGACGGCCCGGCCAGCGCCCGCCCCGCGCCGAGCAGCACATGCTCCACCGTGCCGGGCATGTGCGGGTCGGAGGCCCGGGTCTCGCCCGGCTGCGCCTCGATCCGGTAGATGTCGCGCCGGGCGTTCGGCGGGCAGGAGGCCAGCAGCGTGGCCGCGTAGTCGGCCCGCTCCGAGTGGGTGACCGGCCCCTCGCCGGCCCGGATCACCCGGACCACCGGTCGCGGTGGGTCGACCAGTCGGCTGAACGGCACGTCCAGCGCGACACCGAGCGCCCAGAGCGTCTCCACGCTGGGGTTGCCCACGCCCGACTCCAGTTGGGAGAGCGTGGACTTGGCTATCCCGGCGCGCCGGGCCAGCTCGGCCATCGACAGGCCGCCGCGCTCGCGCTCGCGCCGGATCGACGCCGCGATCAGCCCGATCAGATCCGATCCCGAGCCGGCGGGGGAGGTGTTGCCGCTGCTGCCCGCGCTCATGCGTTCGCTCCACAGGTCCAGGCGTTCGTCTTGACGAACGACGGTCATGGGGTTCACTCTACTGGACATGCGTTCGATGATCCGAACACTGGAGCGTGCCACGCTCCGTGACATCGCTCTGGTCTGCCTCGCCGACGCGCTCGTCGGCGCCTCCTTCGGCGCGATCAGCGTCTCCGGCGGCCTGCCTCTCTGGGTGCCGGTCGCCATGTCCCTGCTCGTCTTCGCCGGCGGCGCCCAGTTCGCGGCCGTCGGCGTGGTCCTCTCGGGCGGCGGCGCGCTGGCCGCCGTCGCGACCGGCCTGGTGCTCAACGCGCGCCTGCTGCCGTTCGGCTTCACCGTCGCCGACGTGTTCGACGGCCCCCGGTGGCGGCGGCTGGTCGGCGCGCAGGTGATGACCGACGAGTCGGTCGCCTTCGCCCTGCTCCAGCCCGACCGTCGCCGACGGCGGGCCGCGTTCTGGCTCTGCGGGCTCGCGCTGTTCGCGGTCTGGAACGTCGCCGTCGTGCTCGGCGCGGCGGCCGGCGGCCTGATCGGCGACACCGACGCGCTCGGACTCGACGCCGCCTTCCCGGCCGTCCTGCTCGCCCTCGTCCTGCCCTCGCTCGCCGACCGCCGCACCCGCGCCGCCGCCCTGTTCGGTGCCGTCCTGGCCGTCGCCGCCACGCCGTTCCTGCCGGCCGGTCTGCCCGTGCTGCTCTCCCTCCTCGGGCTGCTGCTCGCCGGACGGCCCAAGGCGCCGAGCGCGGACCTGGCGGCGGGTCCGACCGGGGACGCGGCTGTGGCCGCGGACGCCGTGTCGGCCGTGGACGCCGAGCCGGTCGCGGACACCCGCCCGGACCCGGACCGACGGCCCGCCAGGGACCCGCTCGTCCGAAACCGGCCCGAACCCCTGACCGAGGAGGTCCGCTGATGTCCCTGCTCGCCATCCTCCTGCTGGCCGCCGGCACCTACGCCTTCCGCGTCGCCGGGCCCACGCTCGGCCACCGGCTCACCATCTCCGACCGGCTGCGCCACCTGCTCGCCGTCGCCGCCGCCGTCCTGCTGGTCGCCCTGGTCGCGACCGGCGCGCTCACCCAGGGCCACGGCTTCGCCGGCTGGGCCCGCCCGGCCGGCGTCCTGGTCGCCGGGGTGCTGGCGCTGCGCCGCGCGCCCTTCCCCGTCGTCGTGGTCGCGGGCGCGGCGACGACGGCGCTGCTCCGGCTCTGCGGGGTCGCCTGACGGAGTCCCGGGCCCGTCGCCGAGCCGCCTCGAAGGCGGCGCACTCGCGTCTTCCCGGCTACCCTGCCGGAGTGTCTGATCGAGAAGGCTATCGCCGTCGCTCTGCCCGTGTGGTGCTGGTCGACGAGGCGGACCGGGTGCTACTGCTGAAGTTCCATGTCGATCCGGACGACCCCGAGGGTGGCCACGGCTGGTGCACCCCTGGCGGGGGCGTGGAGGGCGACGAGAGCCTGGCCGAGGCGGCGGCCCGGGAACTGCGTGAGGAGACGGGGCTGTCCGTCGACGCGGAGGCTCTCGGGCCAAAGGTCGCGGAGACGTCCGGGTATGCGGACCTCGGGTGGGCCGAGGGCGTTTTCCAGGACGACTTCTTTCACTGTCGGGTCACGGCCCACCAGGTCGATGTCGGTGGGCAGGAAGCGCATGAGCGCAAACACCATGCGGGGTACCGCTGGTGGACACTGAATGAGCTCGCTGCCGGCAGCGACACCATCTACCCCCTCGGTCTCGTCGAGCTGGCCGCTGAGCTCGTCGCCGGGCGTATTCCTGCTGAGCCGGTTCGGCTGCCCTGGCATCACTGATGGTCTGAGCCTCGGGCTCGGTCGGGGGCCCGTCGTGTTCAGCCGGTGGTGCCGTCGGTCAGGCGCTCCCGCTGGATCTCGGGCCGCTCGCTGTCCCAGAGCAGCTCCCACACCGTGAACTCGCAGTGGTAGTCGCGCATGCTGCCCTGACAGATCAGCAGATAGGTGTCGCCGTCGCGGAGCAGGGTGCGCCGGCGGCTGTTGAACGGGTGCTGCGGGGTGTACGCCGGGACGAGCCGCTTCAGCTCGGCGAGCGCCTCCGCGCGGGTGCCCTCGACCTCGGCGAGCACCTTGGGGCCCCAGATCCGGTCGTTGCCGAGGCCCTCGGTCTCCTGGACGACCAGTGCCCAGCGCGCCATGTCCCACCCCTTGCCCGGCTCCCGAAAAGGATCATCGTACCGACGTGGACCGCGGCGCGGGCTACGGTGCCGCAGGGGTCAGCGACTTGAAGAAGATGGTGGTCGGGTGCGCTACGCCCGCCGGGTCGGTGGCGTAGTCGGGCACGATGCCGACCCGCGTCCAGCCCGCGGCCTCGTACATCCGCTCGGCCGGGCTCCCGGTCTGGGTGTCCAGCACCAGCAGCCGGATGCCGAGGTCGGCGGCGGCGAACTCCAGGGCGGCCAGCAGGTATCCGGCCAGGCGCTTGCCGCGGTCCGCTTGGTCCACCATCAGCTTGGAGACCTCCGCCCGGTGCCGGCCGTTGGCGGAGGCCGCCGGGCGCAGCTGCACGGTGCCGGCGATCAGGCCGTCGGCGTCCCTCCGGGCCGTCCACAGCAGCAGCCGCCCGGCCTCGACGTCCGGCGCCAGGGCCCGCCACCACGCGGCCGCCTCGGCGGGGTCGAGCGGGGAGAGGAAGCCGAGCGAGGCACCGGCCCCGACGGTGTCCACCAGCAGCCCGGCGAGCGGCACGGCCGAGTCCAGCAGCTCGTCCGCCGTCACCCTGCTGATCGTGTACATGGTCACTCCTTCGCTCCCCGCCCGCCCGAACCCTGCGGCGTGCGGAATACTCGCCGGTACCCCGCCGAGACTACAAGGAGCTTCAATGACGAAGCCGACCCGGATCGACCCGGCCGACCTGCTCGCCGTCGGCGACCTGCTCACCGACGAGGAGCGGCTGATCCGCGACACCGTACGGAAGTTCGCCGACGAGCGGATCCGCCCGCACATCGGCGACTGGTTCGAGCGCGGCGTCTTCCCGGCCCGCGAACTCGCCCCCGAACTGGGCGCCCTCGGGGTGCTCGGCATGCACCTGGACGGCTACGGCTGCACCGGCTCCGGCGCCGTCGCCTACGGGGTCGCCTGCATGGAGCTGGAGGCCGCCGACTCCGGGCTGCGCAGCTTCGTCTCCGTCCAGGGCTCGCTGGCGATGCGTTCGATCCACGCCTTCGGCTCGGAGGAGCAGAAGCAGCGCTGGCTGCCCGGCATGGCCGCCGGCCGGCTGATCGGCTGCTTCGGCCTCACCGAACCGGACGTCGGCTCGGACCCCGCCGCCATGCGCACCCGGGCCCGCCGCAAGGGCGGCGACTGGGTCCTCTCCGGCGGCAAGATGTGGATCACCAACGGCGGGATCGCGGACGTCGCCGTCGTCTGGGCGCAGACCGACGAGGGCGTCCGCGGCTTCCTGGTAGAGCCCGGCACCCCCGGCTTCACCACCCGCGACGTGCCCGGCAAGCTCTCCCTGCGCGCCTCCGTGACCAGCGAACTCGTCTTCGACGAGGTCGTCCTGCCCGCCGACGCCGTGCTGCCGGGCGTCAGCGGCCTGCGCGGACCGCTGTCCTCCCTGGGCGAGGCCCGCTACGGCATCCTCTGGGGCACCGTCGGCGCCGCCCGCGACTGCTACACCGCCGCGCTCGACTACGCTAGGAGCCGGGTCCAGTTCGACCGCCCGATCGCCGGCTTCCAGCTCACCCAGCAGAAGCTGGTCGAGATGATGCTGGAGGTGGAGAAGGCCTACCTGGTCGCCCTGCGGATCGGCCGGCTCAAGGACGAGGGCGCGGCCCGCCCGGCGCACATCAGCTTCGGCAAGCTCAACAACGTGCGCGCCGCGCTGGAGATCGCCCGCAGCGCCCGGACGATCCTCGGCGCCAACGGCATCACCACCGCGTACCCCGTGCTGCGGCACGCCAACAACCTGGAGTCGGTGCTCACCTACGAGGGGACGAGCGAGATCCACACCCTCGTCCTCGGCGAGGCCATCACCGGCGAGGCCGCCTACCGCTGACGCCCCCTCGTCGCCCCGGAGGGCCCGCGCCGGCCCGCCGCACCGGCGCCCGCACCGGCCGGGCCGCGCCGGCCGGTGCCGGCCCCTCGGGACGTCCGACGCCGCCCGGACACCCCTCGTTCCCCTCCGCTCCACCCGCCGGTACGCGACGCCGTGGACCATGACGCGGTCGGCGGCGCCCGCGGGGTGCGGCCGGATGCGCACCACCGAAAGGAACTCCCCACCATGTCCACAGCCGCGCCGTCCCGGCCCAGGGTGTTCGTCGTCGGAATCGACGGTGTCCGGTACGACCTGCTGGAGCAGGTCCCGATGCCGAGGCTCGCGGAGGTCGCCGAGGCCGGGTTCCTGGCGCCGGTCACCGTGGCGGAGTCCACCCCCACCATGTCCGGCCCCTGCTGGGCCACCATCGTCACCGGCGTCGAGCCCGCCAAGCACGGCGTCTGGGGCAATCACCTGGCCGGCCACCGGCTCGACGTCTTCCCCGACTTCGCCACCCGCCTCGCCCGCCAGGACCGCCGCCGCACCTTCGTCGCGGCCGGCTGGGACCCGCTGGTCATCGGCGAGTCCGGCGGCCCGCTGTTCCGGGCCCCCGGCCGCCTCTCCTACGTCGCCCCGGCCGAGGACACCCCCGAGGCCTGGGAGACCGTCGACGAGGAGGTCACCCGGGAGGCCGTGCACGTCCTCGGCACCGCCGACCCGGAGGCGTCCTTCGTCTACCTCGGCGCGGTCGACGAGACCGCCCACTTCCTCGGCTGTGGCGAGGAGTACCGCGCCTCCATGCGCGCCGCCGACCAGCGCCTCGGCCGGCTCCTGGACGCCGTCCGCGGCCGGGCCGGCTACCCCGACGAGGAGTGGACGGTCATCGTCGTCACCGACCACGGCCACGTCGACGCCGGCGGCCACGGCGGCCGCACCACCGAGGAGCGCACCGCCTGGGTGGCCTGCGCGGGCCCCGGCATCCCCGCCGCGCCGCCCACCGGGGAGATCCGTCACCCGGACGTCGCCGCCCAGGTGTACGCCTCGCTCGGCCGCCCCATCGACCCGCACTGGACCCTGGACGGCCGCCCCTTCCCGCTCGCCCGGCCCGTCCCAGCCGCTTTCTGACGATCCGGCAGGGCCGCCCGGGTGGACCGGCCGGGCTGCGCCCCGGCCGGACTTGAGCCAGGCTCTACAGGGCGCGCGACCCTGACATCAGGTGGCCGGGTATACCCCTGAAGGCGGAGACCGTACCCCGTGGGATGGAGACATGGTCACGACCTCGTGGTGACGTTCCGGCAGCACACACCGGTCAGGATGGATGTACACCGGAACACCGGGCCACGGAAGCCCGGGGCGGACGGGACCGGCGCGGCGGGATCCGACACAGGAAGAGGGCAGGGCGGGCATGAACGGCATCGTGAGCAAGGTCGCACTGGGAGTCGCGGGCACCGGCATGGCCGTCGCCGTCGCCGTCGTCGCGGTCGGCCCGCGCGTGGCCGACTGGTACGACGACCGCCACCAGGAGCAGGCCTCGTACTCCACCGGCTCCGAGGCCAAGGCCGACCGCCGTTCGATGCCGGACTGGCTGCCCGACAACGCCTCCTCCGTCCGCTACCTGATGTCCACCACCGGCGACGACCGGCTGCTGCGCGCCACCCTCCCCGACGGACGGCTGCCCGCCGGCTGCGCCACGACGCTGCCGGGCAAGGGCGTCCACCCGGCGCCGGTCTCGCTCAGGGCCGGCTGGTTCCCCGAGAGCGTCACCTCGAAGGTCAGCGGTACCTGCGGCCACTACAACGTCACCCTGACGGGCGACCAGCTCTACGCCTGGCAGGACGGCGCCGCCGTCCAGGCCGCCCTGCGCGCCGAGCGGCCGGCCAAGCACTGAACGGGCGCGCGCTGAGCGCCGGGCGGATCGCCGAGCGCCGGGGCGGATGATGATCCACGCGGCGGACCCCGGGTATCCGGACCCCGGGCCGCTGCGATAGGACGGAGCGAGTACCAACCCTGCCCCGTCCTGTGAGGAGCCCCATGCCTGGTCCGACCGCCGGCGCCACCGGCGACACGTCGACCGCCCCCACGACCACCACCACCGGATCCGCCGCCGCCCCCGGCCGCACCACCATCGCCGTCCTCGGCGGCCTGGTCGCCCTCGGACCCCTCACCACCGACCTCTACCTGCCCGGCCTGCCCGCGATCGCCGACGACCTCGCCGCCGAACCGGCCGCCGTCCAGCTCACCCTCACCTTCTCGATGTTCGGCGTCGCCGCCGGACAACTGCTCTTCGGACCGCTCAGCGACCGCCTCGGCCGCCGCCCGCCCCTGCTCGCCGGCCTCGTCGTCTACACCCTCGCCAGCGTGGTCTGCGTCCTCGCCCCCACCCTGCCCGTCCTGATCGCGGCCCGCTTCGTCCAGGGCGCCGCCGGCGCCGCAGGCCTGGTCATCGGCCGCGCCGTCGCCCGCGACCGCTTCGAGGGCGTCGCGATGCTCCGCTTCCTCGCCTCGATCAGCCTGATATCGGGCCTCGCCCCGATCCTCGCCCCGGTCGTCGGCGCCCAGCTGCTCCGCGTCACCTCCTGGCGCGGCACCTTCGGCGCCCTCACCGCCCTCGGCCTGCTGCTCAGCCTGGTCGCCTTCGCGGCCCTGCGGGAGACCCTGCCGCCCGCGAACCGGCACCGCGGCGGGCTCACCACCACGCTGCGCACCATGGGCGGGCTCCTGCGCGACCTGCCGTTCCTCGGGCTGGTCCTGACCAGTACCTTCGCCTTCGGCACGCTGTTCGGCTACATCAGCGGCTCCTCGGTGGTGCTCCAGCACGTCTACCACGTCTCGCCGCAGACCTACAGTCTGCTCTTCGGCCTCAACTCGCTGGCGATCGTGGCCGTCACCCAGCTGAACGGGCGGGTCCTGGCCCGCCGCTTCACTGCGGGCGCGCTGATGCTGGCCGGCCTCGGCACGGCCGTGGCGGCCGGGGTGGCGCTGGTCCTGGTGACGGCCGTCTGGGACGCCGGACTGCTCGGCGTCTGCCCGGCCCTGTTCGTCATGATGGGCAGTCTCGGCGTGGTCCTGCCGAACTCCGCCGCCCAGGCGCTCAGCCTGGTCCCCCCGCAGACCGCCGGCTCCGCCTCCGCGCTGATCGGTACCGGTACCTTCCTCTGCGGCGCCCTTGTCGCCCCGCTCAGCAGCCTCGGCGGCAGCCCCTCCGCGGTTCTGCTCGCCGTCGTCGTCCTGGTCTGCGCCCTCCTCGCCACCGCCTCCTACCTGGCGCTCTGCCGCCCCTGGCGCCCTGCGGCCCCGGGCCCGGAGGCGGCGCGGGCGGTCTGACGGAGGGCCCGTGCGCCGACCGGGGTCGGGCACGCGTGCCGCGTACACGTGCCGCCGGGGGGGGGCCCGGCGGGGGGGGGGCCCCCCCCCGGGGGGGGGGGGCCGGAGGCGCGGCCCCCCCGGGGGGGCGCGCCGGAGAAAAAGAAGACCCCAAAAATAAAAACGGCGAACGAAACC